>NZ_JBSFGK010000116.1:0-21105 GCF_053596495.1 Kitasatospora sp. NPDC001683 | reverse complement strand
CGCCCCGGCCCCGGGACGCCGGAAGCCTGGAACCCGGGGCCCGACGCCGGAGGCCCGAACGCCCCGGAGCCGGGGCACGCCGACGCGGCGTGCCCAGGCTCCGGCGCGTCACGCCCGGGTCAGGGCCGCGATCGCCGCCAGCAGCAGCGCAGAGCCGGCCGCCAGGTCGGCGGTGAAGGGTTCGCCGAGGAAGAGCACGCCGATCACCGCCGCCGTGGCCGGCTCCAACAGCACCAGTACGGAGGCGGTGGTGCCCGGTACGGCCGTCAGCCCGCTGAAGTACCACCGGTAGGCGAGCAGCGTCGGCACCGTCCCGAGGAACAGCAGCGCTCCGCCGGTCAGCGCCGGCTGTCCGGCGGTGGGCAGCACGCCCTGGAGGGCCGCGAACGGCAGCAGGCAGAGCAGCCCGGTCATGAAGGCGCCAGTGCTCGCCCGGGCCGTACCGCCGCCCCGGGCCCACAGGGTCAGCCCGCTCTGGCCGGCGCCCGCGAGCACCGCGAGGGCGACGCCCAGTGCCGGGCGCGGTCCGGCGGCCGGGGCCGCGACGAGCAGGGCGAGCCCTCCGAGGGCGAGCACGACGGCGGCCACCGCCCGCCCGGTGAGACGTTCGCCGAGCAGCAGGTGGGCGCCGAGGCTGGTGAGCACCGGCCCGGCGCCGATGGTGATCAGGGTGCCCAGCCCCAGGCCCGCGTAGTGCACGGAGGCGAAGTAGGCGCACTGGCTGACGGCCAGCCCGAGGCCGGTGAGCACGGCGGCGCCGCGCTTCCCGCCGGAACCGGCCGGGGCCCCGGAGGGCAGCAGCGCCAGACAGAGCGCCGCGACGCCGAAGCGCCAGCAGGAGACGGCCACCGGGCCGAGCCCGCTGGTGCGCATCAGCAGTGCGGCCACGGCTCCGCCCACCCCCCAGGCGACGGCGGCGGCGGAAATGGACAGCAGGCCGTGCCGGAAGGGCACGGCGGTGTACGAGGTCATGCGTCGGTACTCCACGATGGTTCGCCGGTTCAGGTCCGCGGGGTACGCGGGCGGCAGCCATCACCCCGGCGGCGGGCATCCCCGCTCGGCCGGGTTCGTCGGAGTTCGCCGCCCGCTAGCGGACCGGCGGCGGGAGGATCACGAAACGCACGGGGCCCAGGCTACGCCCGCCCGTCGGTGCTCTTTCCGGGCCGCCCGGGCCGGCTGCGGTCGAGCGGGCCGGCTGCGGTCGAGCGGGAACACCCCCGGGCGAGGAGCACGCGCGATGAACCAGCTGACGCACGACGAGGTAAGGGCCGCCGGGCAGCGGATCGCCGGGCGAGTGCAGCCGGTCACGGTGGCGCCGGGTGACGACGGCGGACGGAACTGGCTGGCGCTGGAGTTCCTGCAGCACACCGGCAGCTTCAAGGCCTGCGGCGTGCAGGACTTCCTGCTCGCCCACACCGAGGCGGGCGCCCTCCCGCAGGCCGGCGTCACCATCGCCTCGGGCGACGACGCCGGCCTGGCCTGCGCCTGGGCGGCACGCGAACTCGGCTTCCGGGCAAGGGTGTTCCTGCCGGAGACGGCCTCACCGGTGAAGCTGGCGCGGCTGCGCTCGTACGGTGCGAGGTACGGCCGGTCGGCCGGGAGCACGCGGACGCGCTGGCGGCGTGCGAGGAGTTCGCGGCGGACAGCGGGGCGCTGGCTTCGCATGCGCATGACCACCCGCTGATCGCGGCCGGGGCAGGGGCGGTCCTGGAGGAGATCCGCGCCCGGGTGCCCGGGCTGGACACGGTGGTGGCGTCGGGGGCGGCGGCGGGCTGTTCGCCGGGGTCGCGGTCGCGGCCCGCGAGCACGGCGTGCGCGTGGTGGCGGTGGAGCCGGAGGGCAGCCGGTCCCTCAACGCGGCACTGGCGGCGGGCCGCCCGGTGGACGTCCCGGTCCGCCGGGGTGGCGAGCATGAAGCGCTCGACAACGGCAACATCGGCGGCCCATCACCGTCGAGATCGACGCCACGCCGCCGACTCCGACCGTCCCGTGCCGGTGGACGCCACCGGTCCGGACGGCACCACCCGCAGTGGCCACCCCGCGTCGGCCGCCGACCCCCGACGCCGGCGGCACTCCCGACGATCGCCGACGACCCGTCTGACGGTCGACCAGCGGGCTCAGCCGATCGCCGACGCCCGTCGGATCCAGACGGCCCCCCAACCACCACTCCCAGCCGCCCAAGTGCTGAACTCGCCCATTCCGCACCGCATTTGATGAAGATTGAGCAAAGAGCTCCCACCCTCAGACCACTCGGGGTGCGGGAGCTTTTTCATGACGGGCACAAGGAAAAAGATCATCAGAGTTCTCACTCGACGCCCCCCCTCATCGGCGCGGAGCCCGACAGACACGCCGCGACCACACGACCCCAAACCAGAGGCCTCGGCGCGGGCGGCAAGTCGACAATTTGGCACCCCGTCATTCCGGTCCAGAGGTGCTGGCACGCCAGAGAGCGCCAAAAGGGTGAGCAGGAGTCAGTCGCCACCCAAAAGACCCAATCCACGCCGTCAACTCGCTCTTGAATCAGGCGATTTGAGAAATCTGATAGCCGACCACATCAAGCCCCGAAAACGGGGTCAGAGCACCCCGGGTCCCCCATTTGGCCCCCGTCATCAACCATTCGGCACGGGTTGATATGACAGTCCTTCAATCGGCCAGTACGTTCATATCTGTCGGCACCAAGCCGATCCAGTCGAGACAGGAGAAGTTCCATGAACAAGATGACCACCGCCATTGTCCTCGCGGCAACGGCTGGCGTGGCCGTCACCGGCATCACCTACGCGTCGGCCGCGTCCGAGCCGGTCGTGAAGGCGGCGCCGGTCGTCCAGAAGGCGGCCCCGGCGGCCGCTCCGGCGGGCGCCCAGGCGCCGCTCGACGGCGGCGCGAAGGGCAACGAGGGCAAGGGCAACGAGGGCCGCGAGGAGCGCCGCGAGCACCGCGAGCACCGGGAGCACCGCGAGCACCGGGGCATCATCCACGTCAACGAGCGGTCGTACTCCGCGGATGACTTCGGCTGCATCACCGTGGTCAGCGGCCTCGGTGCCAAGTCGCTGAACATCCGCAACGACAGCTGGCGCGAGGTCGAGGTCTTCAGCGGCGCGGTCTGC
The DNA here is from genome assembly GCF_053596495.1 of Kitasatospora sp. NPDC001683. Lineage (NCBI taxonomy): Bacteria > Bacillati > Actinomycetota > Actinomycetes > Kitasatosporales > Streptomycetaceae > Kitasatospora > Kitasatospora sp. NPDC001683. Next base: position 18,001 of record NZ_JBSFGK010000116.1, on the reverse strand, counting down.
GACAACGGCGCCCCCATCGCCACCGTCGGGCCCCACAGCTCCAGCGACGGCGTTCACCCGAAGCGCGTGCACGAGGGCGTCGAGGTCGACGACGGCGTCGTGGGCAGCTTCCGCGTCGTCCACCGCTTCCACGGCGGCGAGGGCTTCGGCGAGGGCCGTGGCGAGGGCCACGGCGAGGGCCACGGCGAGGGCCACGGCGAGGGCCGGAACTGAGACCGACCGGAACTTCCGGAGCTCAGGCCGACCGGGACTTCCGGAGCTGAGACCGACCGGGACTTCCGGAACTGATCCAACGGAATGACTGGAGCCCCGGCCCGCCGAAATCGGGCCGGGGCACCAACACAGCTATTGTCCTACAGGTTCACGCGTCCTGCACGCGGGTGATGTCGGCCTGGGTGGCGCATAGCGGCCAGCCGGTGGTCCAGCTTCGAGGGCGACGAACGGCCCAACGCCGACGCCCGGCGGATCCGGGCGGTCCTCGACTGCCACTCACCGCCGCCGCACGGCCGACTTCGCTGCACGCACGGCTCGTCTGGTGAAGATGGTGAACAGGTCCCGCGCTCCGATCGATTGGAGCGCGGGACCTCTTCATGGCGCCGACATTGACGTTGAGTCACACGAGTTCCACCTCCCGCATGTCCGCACACGGCACCCCCGGGCACGCCGGTCCGTCGGCCGACGCCCCAGCCGCACGGCAGCCGCCGCACTGCGCCGCCCCGATCCGGTTCACCGAGCGGGACGTCCGGCCCGGCAGGACGTCGAAGCCCTCGTGCGCGGGCATCGCGAGCAGCCGGTGGATCCGGCCGACGGACCGGATGGCGGCGCGTGGGGTCGTCGACGGCCGGCGACGAGAACCGACCGAACGGGGCACATGGGGGCGGGCGGGACGGGCCGGGCGGACGGGGCGGGGCGGGCGGGACGGGCCGTCGACCCGGGCCGACCGCATCACTATGCGGCGATCACCATTCCCATGAAACGACGTGGCCACCAAGAATGCACCCTCGCGAGCCCATGCTCAATTCCAGCTCAAATGCTGAACCTACTGGCGAGTCACGTAACACGCTCATGAACAGACGGCCCCCTACCTGCACGGATAATCGGCAAAGAAAGTAAACATTCAGTAATGAAATCTGTGCAGAGGTCTCTGAATAGCCCTACTGTGTGGCAACTCTCCGCGCTCCGATACCCCCGGAGCCCCCACACACAGAGAGATCGCCCATGGCTTCCCTCAACCAGATCTCGCCGCCCGGCCAGAGCTCCGGCACCGCCGGCACCGCCCACCGGTCGCTCAAGCGCCACGTCGGACTCGTCGGCCTCATGTGGGCCTCGGTCGGCTCGATCATCGGCTCCGGCTGGCTCTTCGGCGCGAAGAGCGCCGTCACCGCCGCCGGGCCGGCAGCCGTCATCTCCTGGGGCATCGGCGCCGTCGCGATCGTGCTGCTCGCGCTCGTGCACGCCGAGCTCGGCGGGCTCTTCCCGGTCTCCGGCGGCACCGCACGCTATCCGCACTACGCCTTCGGCGGCCTGGCCGGCATGTCCTTCGGCTGGTTCTCCTGGCTCCAGGCCGCCACCGTGGCACCGATCGAGGTCGAGGCCATGATCGGCTACGCCAAGGACGCACCCTGGGCCAGCGGACTGCAGAACGCCAACGGCACCCTCACCACCAGCGGATTCGTCGTCGCGACCGCACTGATGGCGGTATTCGTCGCGGTCAATTTCCTCGGCGTGAAGGCCCTCGCCCGGACCAACAGCGTCGCCACCTGGCTGAAGATCTTCGTTCCTCTGTTCACGATCTTCGTGCTGGCGATCACCAGCTTCCACGGCTCCAACTTCACCTCGCACGGCTTCGCCCCGTTCGGCGCCAAGGGCGTGCTGACCGCGATCAGCACCAGCGGCATCATCTTCGCGCTGCTGGGCTTCGAGCAGGCCATCCAGATCGCCGGTGAGAGCCGCAACCCCAAGCGCGACATCCCCCGCGCGGTGCTCGGTTCGGTCGCCATCGGCACCCTGATCTACACCCTGCTGCAGGTCGTCTTCATCGGCGCGCTGCCGGTCAGCGCCTTCGCCAACGGCTGGGCGAAGCTCGACTTCCCCGGCATCGACGGCCCCTTCGCCGGTCTGGCCACCCTGGTCGGCCTCGGCTGGCTGTCCTACGTGCTCAAGGTCGACGCGGTGATCTCCCCCGGCGGCACCGGCCTGATCTACACCACCTCCACCTCGCGCATCTCCTACGGCCTGAGCCGCAACGGCTACGCGCCGCAGAAGTTCGAGCAGCTGGACAAGAACGGCGTGCCGTGGTTCGGCCTGATCATCGCCTTCGTGACCGGCGTGATCTGCTTCCTGCCCTTCCCCAGCTGGCAGCAGCTGGTCAGCTTCATCACCTCCGCCAGCGTGCTGATGTACGCCGGCGCCCCGCTGGCCTTCGGCGCCCTGCGCCGCCGGCTGCCGGACCGCGAGCGCTCCTACCGGCTCCCGCTGGGCGGCGTGATCTCCCCGGCCGCCTTCGTGGTCTCCAGCCTGATCATCTACTGGGCCGGCTGGGAGACCCTGTACCGCCTCGGCATCGCCATCGTGCTCGGCTACGCCCTGCTCGGCGGCTACGCGGCGTACGCGATCAAGAAGCGCCTGCCGAACGCGCCGCGGCTCAACTGGAAGTCCGCCCAGTGGCTGCCGGTCTACCTGCTGGGCCTCGGCCTGATCTCCTGGCAGGGCGGCTTCGGCAACGGCACCGGCCTGATCCCGATGTGGTACGACATGGCGCTCGTCGCGGCGTTCTCGCTGGGCATCTACTACTGGGCGATCCAGGTCGCCCTGCCGGCCGAGGAGATCGAGCGCGAGGTCGCCGACGTCGAGGTGGTCGACGCGGGCGGCCACTGATCACCTGATCACCGACACCTGACGGGACGGGCCCGCCGGTCGCTGAGTCGACCGGCGGGCCCGTCCGCGTGCGTGAGTCCGCGTGCGTCGGCGGCGTCAGAGGTCCAGGACCGCGCGCAGCGCGGCCTCCACCTCCGCCTCCGGGTCGGCGACCGGGCCGGGCGAGCGCCAGGCGACGAAGCCGTCCGGGCGCACCAGCAGCGCTCCGCCCGGGCCGAGGCCGTGCAGGGCGGCGAAGTCCGTACCGGGCTCCGGGGCCAGGTCGTCCTCGGCGCCGTCGCCGATCCGGTAGGCGTCCAGCGGGACGGCCAGCCGGTCGGCCGCCCGCCGGGCGCCCTGCTGCCAGGCCGTGCCCTCCGGACCGGTGAGCAGCACCATCGCCTGCTCGTACAGGTCCAGCGTGGACAGCCGTACGCCCGCGCGCAGCAGCCACTGGTGCGGGGCGCGGCTGCCCGGCTCGCCGGCCGACTCGAAGGTGTCCGGAACGACGGCGCCCGCCGGGTCCGTGCCGAGCACCGCGCCGCGCGGGTAGCGGTAGCCGAGCGCCACCGCCAGCACCCCGGCCTGCCGGCCGACGCCCGGGACCACCGCGTACCCGGGGTGGCTGTGCTCGGCGGAGCGGGCCGAGGCGCGCTCGCTGGTGACCTCGGCGACCGGGCGGCGCTCCTGCCCGTACGTCTCCAGCAGGCCGGGCCCGGCCCAGCCGCACAGCACCGCGGCCAGCTTCCAGGCCAGGTTGTGGGCGTCCTGGATGCCGGTGTTGGAACCGAAGGCGCCGGTCGGGGACATCTCGTGGGCGGAGTCCCCGGCGAGGAAGACCCGCCCGACGCCGTACCGCTCGGCGACCCGTTCGGCGGCGTGCCAGGGCGCCCGGCCGGTGACCTCGACGTCCAGTTCGGGCAGGCCGACGGCGGTGCGGATGTGCCGCTCGCAGCGCTCGTCGGTGAAGGCCTCCAGCGGCTCGCCCTGCTCGGGGTGCCAAGGCGCGTGGAAGACCCACTCGTACTGGTTGTCCACCGGCAGCAGCGCGCCGTCCGCCTCCGGGTTGGTCAGGTAGCAGGCGATGAAGTGCCGGTCGCCGACCACGTCGGCCAGCCGCTTGGCGCGGAAGGTGATGCTGACGTTGTGGAACAGCTCGCCCTTGCCGGTCTGGCCGATGCCGAGGCGGACCCGGGCCGGGCTGCGCGGGCCGTCCGCCGCGATCAGGTACTCCGATCGCACCACCCGCTCCTCGCCGGTCTCCCGGCTGCGCAGCAGGGAGGTGACGCCCTCGGCGTCCTGCTCGAAGGAGACCAGCTCGGTGCTGAAGCGCAGCTCGCCGCCGAGCTCGCGGGCCGCGCGCACCAGCACCGGCTCCAGGTCGTTCTGACTGCACAGGCACCAGGAGCTGGGGCTGAACCGGGCCAGTTTCCCGCCCGGGTCGATCTCCCGGAACAGCCACTCCTGCTCCTCGCCGGTCAGCGAGGGCGCCTGGAGGATGCCGTGGTTCGGGGCGAGCACCGAGGCCGCCTCGCGGATCGCCGGCTCGATCCCGGCCACCCGGTACAGCTCCATCGTGCGGATGTTGTTGCCTCGTCCACGCGGGTGATGCGAGGTGTCGGCGTGCTTCTCGACCAGCAGGTGCCTGACACCCAGTCGGCCGAGGAACAGCGAGGCCGACAGCCCGACCAGGGAGCCGCCCACGATCAGGACCGGCACCCGGTCGTCAACCTTCGGATTCATCAATTGCTCCACCCTGTAAGGGGATTCCGCGGCCCGGCAGCTGGACTCGGCGCCGCCCTCGACGGGCCCGCACAGCCGGGGCCCGGCTCTTCCATCCCCCGCCCGAGGAGGGCTGTGCCGCCCCTTCCCCCGGATGGCCCGCAAATCTCGCGCCGCGCCCGGTCGGCCGCTCACGATCGACCTCAGGCCTGGCGCCGACTGCCCGGGCCGACCGCCATCGCACCCCCTCCGCCAGGCCGGGAGCACCGGACGCGGCCGTCAGGACCCGCCGCGAGCGGCCGAGAGCAGAAAGTGGATCATGACAACTCTGTCCGAACCGCAGCCGAAGCAGCACCAGGAGTCCGACACCCGGCTGAGGGTGGTGCTGATGCTGGAGATCCAGGACGGCGCCCAGCAGCGCTTCCTCGATGTCTACGAGCAGTTGCGCCACCAGGTGGCCGCGGTGCCCGGTCACGTCAGCGACCAGCTGTGCCAGTCCATCGACGACCCCCGCCAGTGGCTGATCACCAGCGAGTGGGAGGACCAGGAGGCCTTCCTGCAGTGGGTGGACAGCCCCGCCCACCGCGAGATGGTCAAGCCGATGCACGGCTGCGTCAGCGACAACTTCCGTTCGCTGCGCTACGCCGTCCTGCGCCAGACCTCCGCGGACGGCGCCACCGGCACCCGGGCCCCGATCGAGGTGCCGCCCGGCCTGCCGCGCACCGAGCCCGCCGGGCACGTCGGCCCGCCCAGGGCCGAGCCGGGCCCGGACGGCGTGGTGCGCCACGCGCTGACCTTCACGGTCAAGCCCGGCAGCGAGGCCGAGGTGGCCCGCATCCTGTCCGGCTACGCCTCCCCCAAGGCCGAGGTGGACGAGCACACCCGGCTGCACCGCACCTCGCTGTTCATGCACGGCAACCGGGTGGTGCGGGCCGTCGAGGTGGTCGGCGACCTGGGCGCCGCGCTGCGCCACGTGGCGATGCAGCCCGAGGTGCGGGCGGTCGAGGAGGAGATCAACCCGTACCTGGAGGAGGCCCGGCAGTTCGGCGACCCTGAGTCCGCCCGCGCCTTCTTCGCCAAGGCGGCACTGCCCGCCCGGCACCAGGCGATCGCCAGCTCCCCGGCCTCCGGCCGGCTGCACCGGCACGCCGTGCTCTACCCGGTGCGCCCGGGCCGCGGGCAGGCCGTCGCCGAGCTGCTCTTCGACCACGACAACCTCGCCACCGCCGACCCGACCGGTCCGGTCGCGGCGGCCACCGTCTTCCGGCGTGAGGACACCGTGGTGCGGCTGGTCGACCTGCGGGTGCCGGCCGAGGCCGACCCGGCCGCCGCGCTCGGTGTGGCGGGCGAGCATGAGGCGGCCGAGCTGGCCAAGCTGCTGGACCTCGGCCCGGCCGGCGACCTGCGCACCGTCGCCGGCCTGAGCGCGTTCCTCGCCGCCCGCGCCATGACCCCGGTCACCGACCGTAGCTCGCTGAGCGACTGACGCTCAGTCGACCCTCCTGGAGGAACACACCATGACCACGCAGTACCCGCGGATCATCAGCGTCGACGAGGCCCCGGAGAACCGCCGCCACGGCGCCGAACTGCGCACCATGCTCACCCCTCCCAGCTGCGGGGCGACCAGCGGCTTCATGGGCCTGGCCATCATCAAGCCCGGGGAGCGGATCAACGAGCACTACCACCCGTACTCCGAGGAGTTCGTGTTCGTCGTCTCCGGCGACCTGGAGGTGGACCTGGACGGGAAGACCCACCCGCTCAAGCCGGACCAGGGCCTGATGATCCCGATCAACATGCGCCACCGCTTCCGCAACGTCGGGAAGACCGAGGCCCGGATGGTCTTCCACTGCGGCCCGCTCGCCCCGCGCCCCGACCTCGGCCACGTGAGCACCGAGGAGGGCGCCACCTCCGGCCCGCCGGAACACGCCAAGGTGGGCTCGTGACGCGGCGCGTCGCCGTCACGGGGATCGGTGTGGTCGCGCCCGGAGGGATCGGGATCCCCGCGTTCTGGGACCTCCTGACGGCCGGCCGCACCGCCACCCGGGGCATCACGCTCTTCGACCCGACCGGGTTCCGCTCCCGGATCGCGGCCGAGTGCGACTTCGACCCGGCGGCCCACGGGCTGAGCCCGGACGACGTCCAACGAGCCGACCGCTACGTGCAGTTCGCGATGGTCGCGGCGGCCGAGGCGGTCGCCGACGCCGGGCTGGACCTGACCGCCGAGGACCCCTGGCGGATCGCCGTCTCGCTCGGCACCGCCGTCGGCGGCACCACCCGGCTGGAGCACGACTACGCCCTGGTCAGCGCCACCGGCACGCGCTGGGACGTGGACCACCGGCAGGCCGAGCCGCAGCTGCACCGGGCCTTCGCACCCAGCACGCTGGCCTCCGCGGTGGCCGAGCGGGTCGGCGCGCACGGCCCGGTGCAGACCGTCTCCACCGGCTGCACCTCCGGCCTGGACGCGATCGGCTACGGCTTCCAGGCGGTCGAGGAGGGGCGCGCCGACATCTGCGTCGCCGGCGCCTCCGACTCCCCGATCTCGCCGATCACCGTCGCCTGCTTCGACGCCATCAAGGCCACCAGCGAGCGCAACGACGACCCGGAGCACGCCTCCCGCCCCTTCGACGCCCACCGGGACGGCTTCGTCCTCGGCGAGGGCGGCGCCGTCCTGGTGCTGGAGGAGCTGGAGCACGCCCGCCGCCGCGGCGCCCGGATCTACGGCGAGGTCGCCGGCTTCGCCACCTTCGGCAACGCGTACCACATGACCGGCCTCACCAAGGAGGGGCTGGAGATGTCCCGGGCGATCGACCACGCGCTCGACCACGCCCGGGTCAACCGCACCGACGTCGACTACGTCAACGCGCACGGTTCGGGCACCAAGCAGAACGACCGGCACGAGACCGCCGCGGTCAAGCGCTCGCTGGGCGACCACGCCTTCGCGACGCCGATGAGCTCGATCAAGTCGATGGTCGGGCACTCGCTCGGCGCGATCGGCGCGATCGAGGTGGTCGCCTGCACCCTGGCGCTGGCCCACGGCGTGGTGCCGCCCACCGCCAACTACGAGACTCCGGACCCGGAGTGCGACCTCGACTACGTGCCGCGCACCGCGCGTGAGCTGCCGCTGAGCCACATCCTCTCGGTCGGCAGCGGATTCGGCGGATTCCAGTCCGCCGTCGTGCTCAACAGAACGGGGTAAATGCCATGACGTCACGTCAGCAGGGCCGCCGGGCGGTGGTCACCGGCCTCGGCGTGGTGGCGCCGAACGGTGTCGGTGCCGACGCCTTCTGGAAGGCCACCAGGCAGGGCGTGAGCGTCCTCGACCGGATATCCCGCGAGGGCTGCACCGACATGCCGCTCAAAGTCGCGGGCGAGGTGCGGGACTTCGATCCGCAGTCAGTGATCGACAGTCGCTTCCTCGTACAGACCGACCGCTTCACCCACTACGCGATGGCCGCCGCCGACCTGGCGGTGGCCGACGCCGGGTTCCGGCCCGATCCCGACCAGCCGTACGCGGTCGGCGTGGTGACCGCGGCCGGCTCCGGCGGCGGCGAGTTCGGCCAGCGCGAGCTCCAGCAACTCTGGGGCCAGGGACCGCGGTTCGTCGGACCGTACCAGTCCATCGCCTGGTTCTACGCGGCCAGCACCGGCCAGATCTCGATCCGCGGCGGCTACAAGGGCCCGTGCGGGGTGGTCGCCAGCGACGAGGCCGGCGGCCTGGACGCCCTCGCGCACGCCGTGCGCGCGGTCGAGCGCGGCACCGACGCCGTGGTGGTCGGCGCCGCCGAGGCCCCGCTGGCGCCGTACTCCATGGTCTGCCAGCTCGGCTACCCCGAGCTCAGCCTGGCCGACCGGCCGGACACGGCCTACCTGCCGTTCACCGCGCGGGCCTGCGGCTTCGCCCCCGCCGAGGGCGGCGCGATGCTGCTGGTGGAGGACGAGCAGGCGGCCCGGCGGCGCGGCGCCAACGTCCGGGCGTACCTGGCCGGGCACGGCGCCACCTTCACCGGGGCCTCCCGCTGGGAGGAGTCCCGGGAGGGGCTGGCCGCCGCGATCCGGATCGCGCTGGACGAGGCCCGGGTCGCGCCCGAGGAGATCGACGTGGTCTTCGCGGACGCCCTCGGCTTCCCCGCCGCCGACCGGGCCGAGGCCCTGGCATTGGCCGACGCACTCGGCCCGGCCGCCGAGAGCGTCCCGGTCACCGCACCCAAGTCCGGTACCGGGCGGGCCTATTGCGGCGCCCCGATGCTGGACGTCGCGGCCGCCGTCCTGGCCATGGAGGACGGCGTGCTGCCGCCCACCCCCAACGTCACCGAGGTCTGCCACGACCTCGCCCTGGTGACCGACCGCGCCCACCCGGCCGAGCTGCGCACCGCGCTGGTGCTCAGCCGCGGGCTGATGGGCTCCAACTCCGCGCTGGTGCTCCGGCGCGGCGAGCAGTCCTGACTTCCCCGTACCCCCGATTCCCCGAACCTCCGATCCGCTGCACCTTCGAAGGGAAACCCGTGAGCAACAACCTCAGCTATCCCGAGCTCGCCGCCCTGCTCCAGGCCCGGGCCGGCGTCACCGTCACCGCCGGCGACCTGGAGCAGCCGGGCGCCCAGTTCGACGACTTCGGCATCGACTCGCTCGGACTTCTCGGCATCGTCGGCGAGTTGGAGAACCGCCACGGCCTCAAGGTCACCTCCGGCGCCGAGTCCGCCAAGACCCCGGCCGAGTTCCTCGAGCTCGTCAACAACTCCCTCTCCGCGAAGGCAGGCGCCTGAGATGCCCGGACACACCGACAACGAGATCGTCATCAACGCTCCGCTCGACCTGGTCTGGGAGATGACCAACGACCTGGAGAACTGGCCGGAGCTGTTCAGCGAGTACGCCTCCGTGGAGGTGCTGGAGCGCGAGGGCGACCGGGTGCGGTTCCGGCTCACCATGCACCCGGACGAGAACGGCAAGGTGTGGAGCTGGGTCTCCGAGCGCACCACCGACCGGTCCTCGCTCGCGGTCAACGCCCGACGGGTCGAGCCCGGCCCGTTCGAGTTCATGGAGATCCACTGGGAGTACGCGGAGGTCCCGGCCGGCACCAGGATGCGGTGGATCCAGGACTTCGCGATGAAGCCCACCGCGCCGGTGGACGACGACGGCATGGTCAACCACATCAACCGCAACTCCCGGATCCAGATGCAGCTGATCCGCGAGAAGGTCGAGAAGGCGGCGGCCGAGCGATGACCGAGACCCACCGCGCCCTGATCGTCGCCCGGATGAAGCCCGACGCCGCCCCGGACATCGCCGAGGTGTTCGCCGACTCCGACCGGGGCGAACTGCCGCACCTGATCGGCGTCACCAGCCGCAGCCTCTTCCAGTTCGGCGACGTCTACCTGCACCTGATCGAGGCCGACCGCCCGCCGGGCCCGGCCGTCGCCAAGGTCGTCGGCCACCCGGAGTTCCGGACCGTCAGCGACCGTCTGACCGCCTTCGTCCAGGCCTACGACCCGGCCACCTGGCGCGAGCCGAAGGACGCGATGGCGCGCGAGTTCTACCGCTGGGACCGCTGAACCCGGTCCCGTCTGGGCCCGCCCCCGGCCGTGTGCCGGGGGCGGGCCCATGTGCGCGCCCGGACCGCGCAGGGGTGCGCGGCCGCATCAGCCGTGTGCGCGCACACCTACCATCCGGTCACCCCGGTGCCCGCACGTACCACCCGACACCGGCGCGAGTTCACCCGGATCGCCGGGGCACTCGGGTGAACACGGCCAGGACTCCACCCGAAGGGCTCACTCTCCGTGGGGGTGGCTCCACTCTCCGGTGGCACGCGGCCGCCCTGTGGTTGACGGTGGATCAGGCGCCACTTCTCGCGAATCCCCATGACCGGCACCCGCCGGCAGTCGCGGTCCGTGCGCCGAAAGGATCATCCTCATGCGTTCTGCACGCACGCTGCTCGCCGGAGCGGCGGTCGCCGCCCTCCTCACCGCCGGCGCGCCCATGGCCTTCGCCGACGGCTCGTCGGACCAGGGCAAGAACATCAGCTGGCAGGAGAAGCAGTCCGACAGGGGCTCCGAAGGCCGAGGCGACGAAGGCCGAGGCGACGAAGGCCGGGGCAATGAAGGCCGCGGTAACGAAGGCCGGGGCAATGAAGGCCGCGGTAACGAAGGCCGCGGTAACGAAGGCCGCGGTAACGAAGGCCGGGGCAATGAAGGCCGCGGCAACGAAGGCCGCGGTAACGAAGGCCGCGGCAACGAAGGCCGGGGCAACGAAGGCCGCGGCAACGAAGGCCGGGGTGGGGAGCACGAGGGCCCGCACGGCGGCGTGCACACCGGCGGCGGCGGTCTGGCGCTGTCCGGCGGTGGCCTCGCCTCCGGCGCGGTGCTGCTGCTCGGCGGCCTCGGGGCCGGCGCGTACGCGCTGCGCCGCGGGCGTCGCGCGTCCGGCGCCACCGCGGTCTGACGCCTACTACCGCCGCCTCTGGGCGCCTCCCCCGGCCGGGGTGGGGCGCACGGGGGCGGCGGGCCGTCGTGGAACAGGCTCCTGACGAAGACTTCGAGCGGAGGACAGGAATGACCGGCGGTCCCGGCTCCGGAATGACCCGGCTGCTGCGCGGCGGGATGGGCGCGGCGGCGGTCGGCCTGCTGCTGATGTACAACTCGGTGGACCCCGAGCCGGGCACCGGCCCGGTCGCGGGGAAGGCCGCTCCCCCGGCGGCCGTCGCACCCGCCGTCCCGGGCCGGTCGGCCATCGCAGCCGCGCCGGCGGCGCCCGCCGCCGCGCCGGCCGTACCGGCCGCACCGGCCGCACCGGCCGCACCGGCGCTCAAGCGCTCCAATCCGACCCGGCTGCGGATCCCGCAGATCGCCGTGGACGCGCCTTTCACCGAACTCACCCTCAACCCGGCCGGCCAGCTCGACGCGCCGCCGCCGGACGACAAGAACCTGGTCGGCTGGTACCGGGACGGCGTCACCCCTGGCGAGCGCGGCAGCGCGGTCGTCGCCGGGCACGTGGACACCACCAAGGGCCCGGCGGTGTTCCTGCTGCTGAGGCTGCTGGTCCCGGGCAACAAGGTCGAGGTGAGCCGCGCGGACGGCACCGTCGCGGTCTTCAAGGTCGACTCGGTGGAGACCTTCGCCAAGGACGCCTTCCCCGACCAGAAGGTGTACGGCACGACCCCGGACGCCCAACTGCGACTGATCACCTGCGGCGGCGCGTACGACAAGAAGCGCCGGGACTACCTGGACAACGTGGTGGTCTTCGCCCACCTGGAGTCCTCGCACAAGGCCTGAGGCCGGCACACCGAACGGCCGCTGCTCCCCCGTCGGCTCGGGGAGCAGCGGCCGTGGTGTGGGGCCGGCGGGCCGGTCAGACCCGGACGGTGGCCTCGAAGGCGTGCAGGTAGGGGTTGACCGGGCGGACGGCGGTGACGTCGAGGCCGGCCTCCTCCATCAGGTGGACCATGCTCTCCTCGGAGTGCTTGGCGCCGCCGACGTTGAGCATCAGCATCAGGTCCATGGCGGTGGTGAAGCGCATCGACGGGCTGTTGTCGACCAGGTTCTCCACCACCACGACGCGGGCGCCGGGGCGGGCCACGGCGACCACGTTGGCGAGGGTGCGGCGGGTGCTGTCGTCGTCCCACTCCAGGATGTTCTTGATGATGTAGAGGTCGGCGCGGACCGGGATCTCGATGCGGCAGTCGCCCGGGACCAGGCGGGCGCGGGCGGAGAAGATGCCGCCGTCCTGCAGCCGGGGGTCGGCGCCGGCGACGACCTTGGGGAGGTCGAGCAGGGTGCCGTGCAGAGCCGGGTGCTTCTCCAGCAGGCTGGCCAGCACGTGGCCCTGGCCGCCGCCGATGTCCGCCACCGAGTCGATGCCGGTGAGGTCCAGGTACTCGGCGAAGTCCTTGGCGGACTGCTGGCTGGAGGTGGTCATCGCCTTGTCGAAGACCTTCGCCGAGTCGCCGGCGTCGCTGTGCAGGTACTCGAAGAACTCCTTGCCGAACAGCTCGGGGAAGACGTTGCGCCCGGAGCGCACCGCCTCGTCCAGCTTCGGCCAGGCCTCCCAGGTCCACGGCTCGGTGCACCAGAGCGAGATGTAGCGCAGGGAGTTGGGGGCGTCCTCGCGCAGCAGGCGGGACATCTCGGTGTGCTCGAAGCGGTCGCCGGCGGTCTCGGTGAAGATCCCGTAGCAGGTGAGCGCGCGCAGCAGGCGGCGCAGCTGGCGGGGTTCGGTGTCCAGCTGCGCGGCGAGGTCGGTGACGCTGGTCGGGGTGTCGCCGAGGACGTCGGCGACGCCGAGCCGGACGGCCGCGCGGACCGCTGCGGCGCAGGCGGCGCCGAAGACGAGCTCGCGCAGGCGCATCGCGGCCTGGTGGGTGGTGTTGGCGGGTGCTGTGGTCATGGATGGTCCTTCCCGATCGGGGGCGTCAGCAACGGCCGGACGGCTCGGAGACCGAGCAGGTGTTGCGGGCGAAGGTGTTGGCGGTGCCGGTGTCGCGGTCGGCGAGGTCGGCCGGGCCGTTCCCGCTCAGCTTGTTGTCGGCGATGGTCGCTCGGGTGTTGGGGATGCCGACGACGCTCTTGAACAGGACGATGCCGCCGGAGAAGTCCGTGCTGCCGACGTTGTCGTGGACCTCGTTGCCGGTCACCCGGGTGTCCTCGGTGCCGGTGAGGACGATGCCGGTGCCCTGGATGGCGCCGAGGCGCGGGTTGGCCGGGCAGAACTTGTTGTTGGCGATCACCCGGTTCTTCCGGACGTCGAGGTCCCCGGCGCGGGGCACGCCCTCGTCGCCGACCACGAAGACGCCGCTGCAGTTGCCGCTGATCTCGTTGCCCTGGACGGTCAGCACGCGCAGCCGGCGCACGGTGACGCCGACCCGGTTGCCGGTGACCACGTTGCCCTCGACGACGGTGCCCCCGGTGTCGGGCGCGCCGCCCTCGCGGTGGGCGTAGTTGGCGAGGAAGACTCCGGACTCGCCGTTGTCGGTCGAGCGGTTGCCGAGGACGGCGGCCTTGGTGGACATCTCCTGGCTGATGCCCTGCTGGCCGTTGTCGTGGACGTAGGTGGCGCGGACCGCCAGGCCGGTGGTGCCGCTCGCGTCGATGCCGTTCTTCTTGAAGCCGGTGACGGCGAGGGCCTCGAGGGTGACGTCGGGCAGCGGTGCGGCCTCGGTGCCCACCACGCAGATGCCGTGCCCGGCGGTGGCGCAGGCGTTCTCGCTACCGGTCCCGGGGGTGATCACGCTGGCCGGTCCGGCGCCGCGCAGGGTGAGGCCGGGGGTGGTGATGCGGACGCTGCCGCGGTAGGTGCCGGGGAGCAGTTCGACGGTGTCGCCGGGCTGGGCGGCGTCGACGGCCCGCTGGATCGATTCTCCCGGCTGGACGAGGTGCAGGGTGCCACCGGCAGCACGGGCCGCGGGTGCGGCGGCCAGGGTGGCGAGGGCGGTGGTCAGCGCGGTGGCGGCGGCGGTGGCCGCGGCGAGGTGGTTGACCCGACACATGGGCATGAGTGGTGACCTGCTCTTTCGGCGCGCGCGGTGGAGGGTTCGCGGGTCGGCGGTCCTGTTCGGGGAGCCCGTCCGACCCGGTGTGTGCGGGTGGTGACGTTCGGTGAGTACGGCCGAGTCGACGGTACGGTCACCCGGGGAGGGCCGCCACCAGGGCTGGGCTGCCGGGCTGACGGGGCGTCGGCCACCGGTGGGACGCCCCGGCGTGGCGTGCGTGGCCCGCGGCGACGGGCCCGGGCGCCGTCGTCGCCCCGGCCCGTGACATCCTCGGGGGCATGAGCACCGTGCCCGTACCGTCCGTCGCCGCCCGCCGCAATCCGATCGGCGCCCACGTCCCGGTGGCCGGCCGCGGCCTGGCCGGGACGGGTCTGGCGTACGCGGCGAAGGTCGGCGCCGAGACGGTGCAGGTGTTCGTGGCCAACCCGCGCGGCTGGGCCACTCCCGCGGGCAATCCCGCGCAGGACGAGGCGTTCCGCGCCGCCTGCGCCGAGCAGGGCATCCCGGCCTGGGTGCACGCGCCGTACCTGATCAACTTCGGCTCGGACAATCCGGCCACCCGGGAGCGTTCGGCCGACTCGCTGCGGCACTCGCTGCACCGCGGCCACGCGATCGGCGCGCTCGGCGTCGTGCTGCACACCGGCTCGGCGGTCGGTGCGGGCCCCGACGGCGGCTCGCGCCGGGCCGAGGCGATGGCGCAGGTGCGCGCCGACGTCCGACCGTTGCTGGACGAGTTGGACGCGCTCGGCGACGACGCGCCCTGGCTGCTGCTGGAGCCGACCGCCGGTCAGGGCAGCTCGCTCTGCTCCCGGCTGGAGCAGCTGGCCGAGTACGTGGCGGCGCTGGACGGGCACCCCAAGGTGGGCGTCTGCCTGGACACCTGCCACGCCTTCGCCGCCGGGCACGACCTGGCCGCCCCCGGCGGGGTGACGGCCGCGCTGGACGCCCTGGCCTCGGCCGCCGGTCCGGGGCGCCTGCGGCTGATCCACGCCAACGACTCCGAGGACGTGGTCGGCGCCCGCCGGGACCGGCACGCCAACATCGGCGCCGGGATGATCGGCGCGGAGCCGTTCCGGGAGCTGTTCGAGCACCCGGAGACGGCCGGGGTGCCGCTGCTGGTGGAGACCCCGGACCGCAAGCACGGCGGGGACGGCACCGGGCACGCGATGGACATCGCGGTGCTGCGGGAGCTGCGCGGGCGGGCGGCCGTCCCGGTCAAGCCGTAGCGGCTGCCGGTCGGGCCAGGAGCCGCTGAACCGGGGCCTGGCGAGCTGGCGCCCGGCGCCGTCGCTCTCGGAGGTCCCGGCGACGGAGGGGCAGCACCGAGCCCGGGGCCGACTGGCGGCCTCCGGGCTCGGGGTGCGGGGGGGGATCAGCAGCCGCAGTCGCCCACGCTGTCGCTGTGCTCGTGGAAGTTGAACCAACTGGCGTGCGGGCCGAACAGGCCGACGCCCGCGGAGCCGGACTCCAGGCTCTGGCTGGACGACTGCGCCTGCATCGGCGCGTGGCCCCAGGCCATCGCCGAGGTCGGGACCGCCGCGACGGCACCGGCCACGGCAACGATCACGGCGAGCTTGCGGATGTTCCCACGAAGCGACATCTGATGTCCTTTTGGTTCGTCTCTCTGGTCCTCGACCCGAGCCCCCGATCGGCCGGTTCGAGCCGGTTCGACGGGCCGGGCGGCGCCCCACCGGGGAGGCGCCGCGCCAAGGTTGGCACACGAACCCGCAGGTGGGGCGCGCGCCGCGACCGGGGTGGGGCATCCGGGTGACACATCTACCCCGGCCGGACGAACGCGGCCGGACGGCGGCGGTGACGGCGGTGGTCGGACGGCTTCGCGCGGCCCGACCGAGGCGGTCGCAAGCCCGCACCGCGGGTCGAAGGCCTCGCGGGGCGCACCGGACGAGTGCCCGTCCGAGCCGCGTGCGGCCGCAAGTCTTGCGGTGATCCGCCAGGGCGGATGAACAAATCCCATCGATTTGGTGCAAGGTGCCGCCCGGTCCGAGCATGAACGGTCGCTCCACCGAGCACGAGCAGGACCACGAAAGGCGCACCACCCTCATGCAGACCAGCCCCGCCGCAACCCGGCAGGCGACCCGACCGAGCAGCCCGGCCAGCGCTGATCCGGCGACCCCGGACCCGGCCACCCCGGACCCGGCCACCCCCGCTCCCGCGAAGAACGGCCGCTTCGGACTGGCGACCGCCACCGCGCTGGTGATGGGCAACATCATCGGCGGCGGCATCTTCATGATCCCGGCCGCCGTGGCGCCGTTCGGGACGGTCAGCCTGCTCGCCTTCGTCGTCCTCACCGTGGGCGCGATCGCGCTGGCGCTGGTCTTCGGGCAGCTGGCCCGCCGCAACCCGCGCACCGGCGGGCCGTACGTCTACGCCCGCGAGGCCTTCGGGGACTTCGCCGGCTTCCTGTCGGCCTGGTCGTACTGGATCACCACCTGGGTCAGCAACGCCGCGCTCGCCGTGGCCGCCGTCGGCTACCTGGACGTGCTGGTGCCGGTCGGTCACGACACCGCGCTGGAGATCACCGCCGCGCTGGCCTTCCAGTGGCTGCCCGCGCTGGCCAACCTGGCCGGCACCCGGTTCGTCGGGGCGGTCCAACTCGTCTCCACCATCCTGAAGTTCATCCCACTGCTGCTGGTCTCGGTGGGCGGGCTGTGCTTCTTCGACCCGAAGAACATCGGGCCCTTCGACGGCAACGGCCAGGGCTGGATGGGCGGCATGACGGCCGCCGCGGCGATCCTGCTGTTCAGCTACCTGGGCGTGGAGTCGGCCGCGATGAGCGCCGGTCAGGTCCGCGACCCCGAGCGCAACGTCGGCCGGGCCAGCGTGCTCGGCACCAGCGGCGCCGCCGTGGTCTACCTGCTCGGCACGCTCGCGGTGTTCGGCACCGTCGCGCACCAGCGACTGGTCAACTCCAGCGCACCGTTCTCGGACGCCATGAACGCGATGTTCGGCGGCACCTGGGGCGGCACGGTGATCGCCGTCGCCGCGCTGATCTCGATGACCGGCGCGCTCAACGGCTGGACCCTGCTGGCCGCCCAGGCGCCGTACGCGGCCGCCAGGGACGGGCTGTTCCCGGCCGCGTTCGGCAAGGAGAAGCGCGGCGTGCCGACCTTCGGCGTGATCGTCAGCGTCGCCCTGGCCTCGGTGCTGACCATCGCCAACTTCGCCAGCGGCGCCAAGGGCGCGTTCGACATGCTGGTGCTGGTCACCACCTTCACCGCGGTGGTGCCCTACCTGCTGTCCACCGCCGCCCAGTTGTACTGGCTGGTCCGCGGCGCCACCGACAAGGTCGACGGCGCCCACCTGGTGCGCGACGCCGTCCTCGGCCTCGGCGCCTTCGCCTTCTCGCTCTGGCTCCTGGCCGGTGCCGGCTACGCCGCCGTCTACCAGGGCGTGCTGTTCCTGTTCGCCGGGATCCTGGTCTACGTCTGGCTGGCCGGGCGCCGCCGGGCCCGGCCGGAGGACGACGCCCGCTGACCTCGTTGCCGAAGGTGGCCCCGGTGTGCGGTGTACCGCGCGCCGGGGCCACTTCTCTTGTGCTGGAACGGAGTCGTCGGGGCCGAGTGGTCCGGGCGGGGGCTATCCGGCCGACAGTTCGCGGAAGCGGTTGATGGCGGGCAGGTGCTTCTCGCGCAGTTCGTGGTCGCGCACGCCCAGGCCCTCCTCGGGGGCCAGGCAGAGCACGCCGACCTTGCCCTGGTGCTTGTTGTGGTGGACGTCGAGGGCGGCCTGGCCGGTCTCCTCCAGGGAGTAGACCTTGGACAGGGTGGGGTGGATCCTGCCCTTGGCGATCAGGCGGTTGGCCTCGTAGGCCTCGCGGTAGTTGGCGAAGTGCGAGCCGACGATCTTCTTGAGCGACATCCACAGGTACCGGTTGTCGTACTGGTGCATGTAGCCGGAGGTGGAGGCGCAGGTGACGATGGTGCCGCC
>NZ_JBSFGK010000115.1:0-21220 GCF_053596495.1 Kitasatospora sp. NPDC001683 | reverse complement strand
GCCCTGGGTGACCCGATCGAGGCGCAGGCGCTGCTGGCGACGTACGGGCAGGGGCGTTCCGCGGACCGTCCGCTGTGGCTGGGGTCGGTGAAGTCGAACCTGGGGCACACGCAGGCTGCGGCGGGTGTGGTGGGTGTGATCAAGATGGTGCAGGCGATGCGGCACGGTGTGCTGCCTCGGACGCTGCACGTGGACGCGCCGTCGCCGCACGTGGACTGGTCGGTGGGTGAGGTCTCGCTGCTGACGGAGGAGCGGGAGTGGCCGGAGACGGGGCGTCCGCGTCGTGCGGGTGTGTCCTCGTTCGGCATCAGCGGGACCAACGCGCACGTCATCCTCGAACAGGCCCCGCAGGACGACGAGTCGGGCACCGAGGTGGCGGCGGAGGCGCCGGTTCCGCCGGTCTCGGTGCTGTCCGCCGCCGACGATGCCGCGCTGCGGGAGCAGGCGGCCCGGCTGGCCGTCCGCGTCACTGCGGACAACTCCCTGACCGTGGCCGACCTGGCCTTCTCGCTGGCGACCACGCGGGCCGTGCTGGATCGGCGTGCGGCGGTGGTGGCGGGGGACCGTGAGGGGCTGTTGCGGGGGCTGGAGTCCCTGGCGGAGGGGCGCCCGTGCCAGGAGGTGGTGGATTCTGCTGCTTCCGCCGGAAAGCTGGCGTTCCTGTTCACCGGGCAGGGTTCCCAGCGGTTGGGGATGGGCCGGGAGTTGTACGGCGCTTTCCCGGTGTTCGCGGGCGCGTTCGACGCGGTGTGTGCGGAGCTGGACGGGCATCTGGACGGTTCGGTCCGCGACGTCGTCTTCGGTGACGATGCCGAGTTGCTGAACCGGACGGTGTGGGCGCAGGCTGGGCTGTTCGCGCTGGAGGTGGCGCTGTTCCGCCTGCTGGAGTCCTGGGGCATCACGTCCGATCTCCTGCTCGGCCACTCGATCGGTGAGGTCGTGGCCGCGCATGTGGCGGGGGTGTTCTCGCTGGAGGACGCGGCCGCGCTGGTGGCGGCGCGTGGCCGGTTGATGCAGGCACTGCCCGCCGGGGGCGCGATGCTCGCGGTGGCCGTCACGCCCGAGGCCGCTGTGGAGCTTCTCGCCGGCTGTGAGGGCCTGGTCGATGTCGCGGCGGTCAACGGTCCGCGTTCGGTGGTCCTTTCGGGCGACGCGGGGGCGATCGAGAAGGTCGAGCAGAAGGCACTGGCAGCCGGCCACCGGGTCAAGCGCCTGTCGGTG
Organism: Kitasatospora sp. NPDC001683; assembly: GCF_053596495.1. Lineage (NCBI taxonomy): Bacteria > Bacillati > Actinomycetota > Actinomycetes > Kitasatosporales > Streptomycetaceae > Kitasatospora > Kitasatospora sp. NPDC001683. Next base: position 19,999 of record NZ_JBSFGK010000115.1, on the reverse strand, counting down.
AGCCATGCCTTCCACTCGCCGCTGATGGAGCCGATGCTGGCCGAGTTCGGTACGGTCGTCAGCGCTCTCAAGGCGGACGAGCCCCGGATCCCGGTCGTCTCCAATGTGACCGGCGCACTCGCCACCGCCGAGGAGCTGACCAGCCCCGACTACTGGGTGCGACACGTCCGCCAGGCCGTGCTGTTCCACGACGGCGTGCGCACCGCCTCCCAGTTGGGTGCGACCCGCTTCGTCGAGCTGGGCCCGGACGGCGTCCTGACGGCGCTCGCCCAGGACTGCCTCACCGGCACCGACGGCCACGCCTTCACCTCGCTGCTCCGCCGCGACCGCCCCGAGGACCAGGCCGTCGCCGCGGCCCTGGGCGCCCTGCACTGTTGGGGCACCGTCCCCGACTGGCAAGCCGTGTACGACGGTTCGGGCGCGCACCGCGTCGACCTGCCCACGTACCCCTTCCAGACCGAGCGCTACTGGCCGGTGACGCCGATGAAGGGCGTGGCCGGAAGTCCGGCGGAGCCGGGCGACCTGCTCTACCGCGTCAGCTGGGAGCCGCTCGCGCAGGTTCCCGCGCCGGAGCCGTCCGGCACCTGGATCCTGGTCACGGACACCGAGGACGCGCTCACCCAGGACTGCGTGACCGCTCTCGATGCCACGGCCGCCCGGGTGCTGCGCCTGTCGCTCTCCGACGGGGCGGCTGATCGTGCGGCCCTCGGCGCCGTCCTGGCCCAGCTGGCCGCCGAGGCCGTGCTGACCGGGGTGTTCGCGCTGCTGCGCGGTGAACTCGCCCCGCTGAACGCCGTGGTGCTGCTGCAGGCGCTCGGGGACACCGGTTCCGAGGCCCCCGTGTGGCTGGCGACCCGGGGCGCGGTCGGTGTCGGCGGCCCGGACGGTCCGATCAGCACGCAGCAGGCACAGCTCTGGGGCCTCGGACGAGTGGCCGCACTGGAGGCGGCCGGCACCTGGGGCGGACTCGTCGACCTCCCGGAGCGGCTGGACGCCGAGGGTGCACGACGGCTCTCCGCCCTGCTCCTGGGTGCGATGGCCGAGGACGAGGTCGCCGTCCGGGCCGAGGCGGCCTACGCACGCCGCCTTGTCAGGGCGGCCCGGGAGGACCAGGCGGAACCGAACCGTTGGGCTCCGTCCGGGACCGTCCTCGTCACCGGCGGCACCGGCGCCCTCGGTGCCCATGTCGCCCGTCGCCTGGCCCAGGCCGGGGCCGACCACCTGCTGCTCACCAGCCGTCGGGGCGACCAGGCCCCGGGGGCTGCCGAGTTGGCGGCCGAGCTGGCGGAGCTCGGTGCCCGGGTGACCATCGCCGCCTGCGATGTCAGTGACGGGGAGGCGGTGGCCGCACTGCTCGGTGCGATCCCGGCCGAGCACCCGCTGACCGCCGTCGTGCACACCGCCGGCGTCCTGGACGACGGCGTGCTCATGGCTCTGACCCCCGAACGCCTCCAGCGCGTGGTCGCCGCCAAGACGGACGGCGCCCTCCACCTGGACCGGCTGACCCGCGATCTTCCCCTCTCCGCCTTCGTGCTCTTCTCCTCGCTCGCCGGCGTGGTCGGCGCAGCCGGCCAGGCGAACTACGCCATGGCGAACGCGGCCCTGGACGCACTCGCCGAACGGCGCCGACAGGCCGGGCTCCCGGCCACCGCAATCGCCTGGGGCGCCTGGGCGGGTGAGGGCATGGCCGCCACCGACGAGGTGGTGCGCGAGCGGATGCGCCGCACCGGGTTCCGCCCGATGCGCCCGGAGAACGCGCTGCGCGTCCTCGAAAGCGCGGTCCAGTACGGCGAGACCGCTCTCCTCGCGGCGGACATCGACTGGGAGCGCTACGCACAGGCGCACGGAGCGGCAGCCCGGCGCCCCCTGCTGCGCGCGCTGGTCGCCGGGCCCGCCGACGAGCCGACCGGGCTCGCCGCGACCCTGGCGGGCCGCACTCCCGCCGAGCAGCACTCCGCGCTGGAGCAGCTGATCCGCGGTCATGCCGCCGATCTGCTGATGCACCGGTCTGCCGAGGTCATCGACCCGCAGAAGTCGTTCCGCGCGCTCGGCTTCGACTCGCTCGCCTCGGTCGAGCTGCGCAACCGACTGGTCGCGGCGACCGGGCTGCGGCTGCCGGCCTCGCTCGCCTTCGACTACCCGAGCCCGGCCGGACTGGCGGACTTCCTCCGTGCGGAGCTGTTCGGCGCCGGCGAGGCGGGCGAGGCCGTGGTCGTCGGGGCGGGCGCGGTGGCGGACGAGGCCGATCCGGTGGTGCTGGTGGGCATGGCCTGCCGGTTCCCGGGCGGTGTGCGGTCGGCGGAGGACCTGTGGGACCTGGTCGCGGCCGGTACGGACGCGGTGGGGCCCTTCCCGGAGGACCGGGGCTGGGACCTGGCGGGGCTGTTCGACGAGGATCCGAGCGTTCCCGGGACGACGTACGCCTCCGGAGGCGCGTTCCTGGACGGCGTGGCCGAGTTCGACGCCGGGTTCTTCGGGATCTCGCCGCGCGAGGCGCTGGCGATGGACCCGCAGCAGCGGCTGCTGCTCCAGACCTCCTGGGAGCTGTTCGAGTCCGCGGGCGTCCTGCCGGGTGCGCTGCGCGGCAGCCGTACCGGTGTCTTCGTGGGATCCAACGGCCAGGACTACACCGCGCTCGTCGCCCAGTCCGCGGAGGACCTGGAGGGGTACCTCGGCACCGGTGGCGCGCTGAGCGTCGCCTCGGGCCGGCTCTCCTACTTCTACGGCTTCGAGGGGCCGGCGCTGACGGTGGACACCGCGTGTTCCTCGTCCCTGGTGGCCATGCACCTGGCAGCGGACTCGCTGCGGCGGGGCGAGTGCTCGCTGGCGCTCGCGGGCGGCGTCACCGTGATGTCGACGCCGGGTTCGTTCATCGACTTCTCCCGCCAGCGCGGGTTGTCCCCGGACGGGCGGTGCCGGGCGTTCGCGGCCGGTGCGGACGGTACGGGCTGGGGTGAGGGTGTCGGGCTGCTGTTGCTGGAGCGGTTGTCGGACGCGCGGCGCAACGGGCACCGGGTGCTGGCCGTGGTTCGTGGCACTGCGGTGAACCAGGACGGTGCGTCGAACGGTCTGTCGGCGCCGAACGGGCCGTCGCAGCAGCGGGTGATCCGTCAGGCCCTGGCAAGTGCGCGGCTGGCGGCCGACGAGGTCGACGCCGTGGAGGCGCACGGCACGGGTACGGCCCTGGGTGACCCGATCGAGGCGCAGGCGCTGCTGGCGACGTACGGGCAGGGGCGTTCCGCGGACCGTCCGCTGTGGCTGGGGTCGGTGAAGTCCAACCTGGGGCACACGCAGGCTGCGGCGGGTGTGGCGGGTGTGATCAAGATGGTGCAGGCGATGCGGCACGGTGTGCTGCCTCGGACGCTGCACGTGGACGCGCCGTCGCCGCACGTGGACTGGTCGGTGGGTGAGGTCTCGCTGCTGACGGAGGAGCGGGAGTGGCCGGAGACGGGGCGTCCGCGTCGTGCGGGTGTGTCCTCGTTCGGCATCAGCGGGACCAACGCGCACGTCATCCTCGAACAGGCCCCGCAGAACGCGCAGTCGGCCGAGTCGGCCGAGCCGACCGGGCCCCGGCCGTCGGTGGTGCCGTGGATCCTCTCCGCGAAGACTCCCGAGGCGCTGCGCGCGCGGGCGGAGCAACTGCGCGAGCACCTCGCGGCCCGGCCCGAACTGGATTCCGCTGCCGTCGGCCGTTCGCTGGCGGTGGGCCTGACCTCCTTCGAGCACCGCGCCGCCGTCGTCGCGCACGACCGCGCGCAGGCGCTGGCCGCACTGGCGGAGGTGGAGACGCACGGCACGGCGCCCGCCGGGAAGCTGGCGTTCCTGTTCACGGGGCAGGGTTCCCAGCGGTTGGGGATGGGCCGGGAGTTGTACGAGGCCTTCCCGGCGTATGCCAGCACGTTCGACGCGGTGTGTGCGGAGCTGGACGGGCATCTGGACGGTTCGGTCCGCGACGTCGTCTTCGGTGACGATGCCGAGTTGCTGAACCGGACGGTGTGGGCGCAGGCTGGGCTGTTCGCGCTGGAGGTGGCGCTGTTCCGCCTCCTTGAGTCGTGGGGTGTGAGCCCGGACCTCCTGCTCGGCCACTCGATCGGTGAAGTGGCGGCTGCGCATGTGGCGGGGGTGTTCTCGCTGGAGGACGCCGCTGCGCTGGTGGCGGCGCGTGGTCGGTTGATGCAGGCACTGCCCGCCGGGGGCGCGATGCTCGCGGTGGCGGTCGATCAGCAGACCGCTGTGGAGCTCCTCGCCGGCTGTGAGGGCCTGGTCGATGTCGCGGCGGTCAACGGTCCGCGCTCGGTGGTCCTTTCGGGCGACGCGGGGGCGATCGAGAAGGTCGAGCAGAAGGCACTGGCAGCCGGCCACCGGGTCAAGCGCCTTTCCGTCAGCCACGCCTTCCACTCGCCGCTGATGGAGCCGATGCTGGCCGAGTTCGGTACGGTCGTCAGCGCTCTCAAGGCGGACGAGCCCCGGATCCCGGTCGTCTCCAACGTGACCGGCGCACTCGCCACCGCCGAGGAGCTGACCAGCCCCGACTACTGGGTGCGACACGTCCGCCAGGCCGTGCTGTTCCACGACGGCGTGCGCACCGCCTCCCAGCTGGGCGCGACCCGCTTCGTCGAACTCGGCCCCGACGGCGTCCTGACCGCCCTCGCCCAGGACTGCCTCACCGACACCGCCACCCACGCCTTCACCTCCCTCCTGCGCCGCGACCGCCCCGAGGACCAGGCCGTCGCCGCCGCCCTCGGCACCCTGCACTGCTGGGAGGTCACCGTTGACTGGCCCGCCTACTTCGGACCCGGCACCGGCGCCACCGGCCTCCCCGGATACCCCTTCCGGGCGGAGCGCTACTGGCCGCGCCCGCGTCCGGTCGGCGTGCCGCAGGGGCCGGACACCCACCCCCTGATCGGCGGAGGCATTCCCCGCGCCGATTCCGAGGAGGTCCTGTACAGCTCCAGGCTGTCAGTCCGTACGCACCCCTGGCTGGCCGACCACGTGGTGAACGGCACGGTGATCCTTCCTGGGACGGCGTTCGTCGACGTGGCGCTGCACGCCGGTCGTGCGGTGGGCAGCCCGACCCTTGAGGAACTCACCGTGCAGGCGCCGCTCCGGCTGTCCGGAGGCTCGGCGGTGGACGTCCAGGTGGCCGTCCGGCCGCTCGACGAGCCAGGACGCCGGTCGGTGACCGTGTACGGCCGTCCGGTGGGCGCGGACGGCGGCTGGACCACCCACGCGGCGGGCGTGCTCACGGAGGAACGCGGCGAGGAGCTCGTCGCCGACCTCACCTGGCCGCCCGTGGGCGCCGAACCGGTCGCGGCCGAGGACGCCTATGACCGCGCCGTGGACATGGGCTTCGACTACGGCCCGGTGTTCCGGGGCCTGCGGGCCGCCTGGCGGCGCGGCGACGACGTCTTCGCGGAGGTGACCTTCGCGGAGGACTCCGGGCAGGAGCCGGAGCGCTTCGTCTTCCACCCCGCACTGTTCGACGCGGCACTGCACACCGGCTTCGTCGACTCGCCCGGCTCGTCGGACGCGGCCGGTCGGCTGCCCTTCGTCTGGCAGGGCGTCACGGTGTACCGGCCCGGAGCGGCCGAGGCCAGGGTCCGGCTGAGCCGGATCGGCGCGGACGAACTCGCGCTCCACGTCACGGATCCGGCCGGCCGCACCATCGCGGTGGTCGACTCGCTGACGCTGCGGCGGGTCCGCCCCCAGGACCTGGCGGAGTCCGGGGCCGAGCTGCTGGCCCCGGTCCTGGAGCCGGTCGAGGACGCCGGAACCGTCACCGGAACGTTCGCCGGGGCCGTCGCGGTCCTCGGCGAGGATCCGGCCGGCCTCACCCGGGCGCTCGACGGGAGCGGAATCGTCGCCGAGCACCACCGGGACCTGGCGGCCCTGGAGGACTCGTTCACGCTGCCGGAGGCCGTCGTCCGCTTCGTGGACCTCTCCGGTCCGCTGGGCACGGACGAGTCGGCCGAGCACGCGGTCGAGGCCGTCTGGCGCACCGCGACCCTGCTGCGGGAGTGGATCGACGGCGGTCTGTACGACGACGCCCGCCTCACCCTGGTGGTGTCCGGGGAGCCGGGAACCACGTCCGGCGCCGTACGGGCGATGCTGCGCACCGCGCAGTCCGAGCACCCCGGCAAGTTCCAGGTCGTGGAGCTGGACGGCGACCCGAGGTCGCCGGCCGCGCTGGCCTCGGCCCTGTCGGTCGAGGCGCGCGAAGTGGTGGTCCGCGAGGGACAGCTGCTGGCACCCCGACTCGCCCCCGCCGGGAACGAGGAGCCCGCCGAACCCCGGCCGACCGACGGCGCCGTGCTCATCACGGGCGGCACCGGCGGCCTCGGCGCGGTCGTCGCCGAGCACCTGGTGCGGCGCCGCGGCGTGACCGACCTGGTCCTGCTGAGCAGGCGGGCGGACGGCCCGGAGCACGGCCGGCTCGCCGACACCCTGCGCGCGCTCGGGGCCCGGATCACCCTCGCGGCCTGCGACGTCACCGACCGGTCCGCGCTCGCGGAGGTCGTGGCGGGCCTCGGTGCCGACCGGCCGCTCAGGGCGGTGATCCACACGGCGGGCATCGTCGACGACGGCGCGCTCAGCACGCTCAGCCGTGAGCAGTTCGCGCGCGTCGTCCGGGTGAAGGCGGAGGGCGTGCTCGCCCTGCACGCCGTCACCGCCGGGCACGACCTGGACGCCTTCGTGCTCTTCTCCTCGGCGGCCGGTGTGCACGGCAGCCCCGCGCAGGCCAACTACGCTGCGGCCAACGGCTTCCTGGACGCCTTCGCCGACCACCGCCGCTCGCTCGGACTGCCCGCCCTCTCGCTGCAGTGGGGCCCCTGGGCGGAGCAGCGCGGCATGGCCGGTCGGATCGGTGCCGAGGCCATCGCCCGGATGGCCCGCCACGGCACCGTACCGATGACCAACGAGGAGGCGCTGGCGCTGCTCGACCGCGCCCTGGACGGGCCCGGTTCCCGGAACCTGGTCGCGGTCCGGCAGTCACGGCGCACGGACCGTCCGGCCGCACCGGTGCCGGCGGCCCGGCCGACGAGGACGGCCGGCGGGCCCTCGCCGGCCGAGCGGCTGGCCGAGCGCCTCGCGGCCGCCGACCCGGCGCAGCGCCGACGGCTGCTGACGGACCTCGTGACCGCGCAGACGGCGGCCGTGCTGGGGCACCGCGGCGGCGACCAGGTGCCCGGCGAGCGGTCCTTCCGCGAACTCGGCCTGGACTCGCTCGCGGCCGTCGAACTGCGCAACCGGCTCGGCGCCGAGACCGGACTCAAGCTCTCACCCACGCTGGTCTTCGACTTCCCCACCCCCGCGGCGCTCGCCGGGCACCTCGACGAGGAGCTGGGCGAGAGCGAGGACGCCCCGGCGCAGCCGGTGATCCGCGGGCTCGACGAACTGGAGGCACAACTGCGCGCGGCCGCGCCGGACTCGGCGACCGGCCGGTACGCCGAACAACGGCTGCGCGCCCTGCTGGCCCGACTGGGCGGCACCACGAAGAAGTCGGACGTCCATGACGACGTCACCGACGAGGAGCTGTTCGAAATCCTGGACGGGGAGATCGGGATCTGACCGGCCCCGCCGGTCGAAACCCTGAGGAACACTGATGGCCCATATCGCATTTTTCAGTGTGGCCGCCCACGGCCACGTATCGCCGACCTTCGGCATCGTCGCGGAGCTGGTCTCCCGCGGCCACCAGGTCACCTACTTCACCACGAAGGAGTTCGAGGAGCGGCTCGTCCGGCTCGGCGCGACGGTGTGCCGCTACGACGTCGCCACCTCCTCCGGCCACTCGCCGCGAGCCTTCGCCGAGAACGACCTGAGCGCGCTGCCGCTCTTCTTCCTGTACGGCAGCGCGGACCGGATCGCGCTCGCCGAGGAGCGGTTCGCCGACGGGCGGCCCGACCTGGTCGTGTACGACAACACGGCGCCGTTCGTCGGCCGGGCGCTGGCGCGCCGCTGGGGCTGCCGCTCCGTGCAGTTCTTCCCCAGCATCGCCTCCAGCCGCGGCTTCGCCCTGATGGACGCCATGCTCGCCCGGACCGGCCGCTCCGCGGCCCACGAGGCCAACGGCGCCGAATTCGACCGCCGGCTCGGGGAGTTCCTGACCGCCGTCGGGCTCGGCGGCACCGCCACCGAGGAGTTCATGGACTTCGAGGAGGAGCTCAACCTGGCCTTCCTGCCCCGGGAGTTCCAGCCCGGGCAGGACGCCTTCGGCCCGCACTACCGCTTCGTCGGCCCGAGCCTCGGCGACCGGGCGGCGCAGGAGCGGTGGCAGCGCGCCGAGGACGGCCGGCCGCTGGTCCTGGTCTCGCTCGGCACGGTGTTCAACCGGGCGACCGGGTTCTACCGCGGCTGCCTGGAGGCCTTCGACGGCACCGAGTTCTCGGTGGTCATGTCGATCGGCGCGCAGACCGACCCGGCCGACCTCGGCACGCTGCCGCCGAACGTCGAGGTGCACGCGAGCGTGCCCCAGCTGTCCGTGCTCGACCGGGCGTCCGCCTTCGTCACCCACGGCGGCATGGGCAGCACGATGGAGGCGCTGTCCTTCGGCACGCCCATGGTGGTGGTGCCCCAGATGGTCGAGCAGGAGATCATCGCCGACCGGGTCGCCGAACTGGGCCTCGGCCTGCGGCTCGACCCCGCGGCGCTGACCCCCGCCGGTCTGCGCGAAGCGGTGCGCACGGTCAGCACCGATCCGGCGACCGCGGCCCGGATGGCCGGGATGCGGCAGCACGTCCACGACGCGGGCGGGGCGGTGGCCGCCGCGGAGGCGATCGAGCGGCACCTGGTCCGCACGGAAGGAGAGGTGGCGGCGGTATGAGCACTCCGGAGATCCTCATCGTCGGTGGGGGAGCGGTCGGTTCGCTGCTCGCCTGCGACCTGTTGCAGCAGGGCGTCCCGGTCCGGCTGATCGACGGCAAGCCCTCGCTGGGGGAGAGCGACCCGCACTCGCGAGCCGTGATGATCTGGCCGCGCGTGCTCGAACTCCTGGAGAAGACGGGCATCGCGGAGGAACTGGTCTCCCGCGGACGCCCCGCGACCGACGTCAGCTTCTTCTCCCGCGGCCGCCGGCTCGGCACCGTGCCCATGCACGGCATGGACACCGCCTACCCGTTCGGACTCGGCATCGTCCAGCGCGAGCTGGAGGACCTGCTCTGGGCCCGCCTCGCCGAACTCGGCGGCCGGGTCGAGTGCGGTACGGAGCTCCACGCCCTCGACAACTCCGGGCCGCTGCCCCGGGCCACCCTGCGCCACCGGGACGGCACCCTGGAGGAGACCGAGCCGCAGTGGCTGATCGGCGCCGACGGCGCCGGCAGCCTCACCCGCCGCCTGCTCGACATCCCGTACCCGGGCCTGCCCTTCCCGCTCGGCATCTCGCTCGGCGACTTCCCGATCAGCGGGCCGGCGGTGTCCGGCGTCGAGTACCACTACGGCGAGACCGGGATGCTGCCGCTGGTCCACCTGCCCGACGGAGTGTGCCGGCTGGCCACCGTGGTGCTGCCCGGGGAGCCGGACTGGTCCGACCGGCCGCTCGCCGACTGGCAGGAGATGGTCGATCAGCGCACCAGCCTCCCGTACGAACTCGGTGAACCGCTGTGGAAGCGCACCTACTTCCCGCGGCCCGGCGTGGCCGAACGGTTCCGCGACGGGCGGGTGATCCTGGTGGGGGACGCCGCGCACAGCGTGGTGCCGCTCGGCGGACAGGGGCTCAACCTCGGCCTCCAGGACGCCGTCAACCTCGGCTGGAAGCTGGCCGGCGTCGTGCGCGAGGGGTGGAGCGACGCCCTGCTCGACAGCTACGACAGCGAGCGCCGACAGGCGGTCGAGCAGGTCCGCACCGTCATCCGCACCGAGATGGAGCTGTCGGCGCCGCAGACCCCCGAGGACGCCGCGCGCCGCGACGAGGCCGTCGCCGCCGCCGAGCGCTCCGGCTTCCTGCGCAAGGTGGCCGCGCCGCTGATGAGCCAGCTCGGACTGAGCTATGCTCCACTCGAAGAACCCCTGTGGCGCTCGCAGTTGAAGCGCCGGCTGACCGTCGGCGACCGGGTGCCGTTCTTCCACTCCTCCCGAACCGAGCCCGGCTCCCCGGTGCTCGACCGGAGCGCCCACATCGCCCTGCTGTGGCCGGGCGAGGGCCTCCCGGAGGACTGGACCGCCGTGGCCGAGCGGGCCCGCGCCGCGTTCGGCGAGCGGATCGCCGTGCACGACCTCGCGCGGCTCACCGACGACGGACGCGGCCGACTGCGGGCCGGGTTCGGCCCGCTCCCGCTGATCGCCCTGGTGCGCCCCGACGGCCACCTCGCCCGGCTCGCCCCGGCCGACCGGCCGCAGGACTGCCTTGCCCACCTGGACCGGCTCACCGGCCGCTCCACCCCCTCCAGCGCGAAGTGAATGAGACCGTGCGGACGCTGCTGATAGACAACTACGACTCGTACACCTACAACCTGTTCCACCTCCTCGGGCAGGTGAACGGCGAGGAGCCCGTCGTCGTCACCAACGACGCGGTCGAACTCCCCGACCTGGACGGGTTCGACAACGTCGTGATCTCCCCCGGCCCGGGCCATCCGGCCCGCGCCCGCGACTTCGGCATCTCGCTCGACGTGCTGCGCCGGGCGAGCGCCCCGGTGCTCGGCGTCTGCCTCGGCCACCAGGGCCTCGCGGTGTCCGAGGGCGGCCGCGTGGTGCCGGCGCCCGAGGCCCGCCACGGGCACGTGGAGCGGGTCACCCACCAGGGCGACGCGTTCTTCGCCGGGATCCCCCGGGAGTTCGGCGCCGTCCGCTACCACTCGCTGTGCGTCGCCGAGCCGCTGCCGGAAGACCTCGAACCCATCGCCCGGGCCGAGGACGGCGTGATCATGGCGCTGCGGCACCGGCGGCTGCCCCGCTGGGGCGTGCAGTTCCACCCGGAGTCCATCGAGACCGAGTACGGGCTGCGGATGATGGCGAACTTCCGCGACCTCACCACGGCCGCCCAGGGCCGCAGGTCCTTCGCCGTTCCCGTCGTCGCGCCGTCGGCGCCCGTTCGCGAGCAGTCCCCGGCAGGGCAGCGGCGCTACAGCCTGCAGGTGCGCGAGCTGGACCGGGCCGTCGACACCGAAGCGGCCTTCGATGCGCTCTACTCCGGCTCCACGAACGCCTTCTGGCTCGACAGCGCGCGCGTCGAGCGGGGCCTGTCCCGGTTCTCCTTCCTCGGGGACGCCGCCGGCCCGCTCGCCGAGACGGTGCGCTACCGCGTCGCCGAGCGCGCCGTCGTGGTCGACGGGCCGGCCCCGGCGGTCCACGCCGGGACCGTCTTCGACTACCTCCAGCGGGAGTCGGAGCGGCGGGTGGTCGACGCGCCGCCGCTGCCCTTCGACTTCACCGGCGGCTACGTCGGCTACTTCGGCTACGAGCTCAAGGCCGACTGCGGCTCCAAGAACCGCCACACCGCCGAAACCCCCGACGCCGTCTGGCTGTTCGCCGACCGCTTCCTCGCCGTCGACCACGAGCAGGACCGCACCTACCTGCTGGCGCTCGGCACCGACGAGACCACCCGGGCGGCGGCGGAGGACTGGCTCACCGGGACCGCGGAGGTGCTGGAGGGCCTGCGGACCCTCCCGGAACCCGCCCCCGTCCCCGCCGCCTCCGTCGAGCCGTTCCTCGCCAAGCAGCGCGCGGACTACGTCCAGGACGTCAGGGCCAGCCAGGAGTACCTGCTCCAGGGCGAGAGCTACGAGATCTGCCTCACCAACGTGGCCGAGGTGCCGGCGACCGACGGTGGCTGGGAGACCTACCGCCGACTGCGCCGGCTCAACCCGGCCCCGTACGCCGCCTACCTGCACCTCGACGGCATCGACGTGGCCTGCTCCTCGCCCGAGCGATTCCTGAAGATCACGGCCGACCGGGTGGCCGAGGCCAAGCCCATCAAGGGCACCGCCCCCCGCGGCGCCACCCCGGCCGAGGACGAGGCCGCCCGCGCGGAACTCGTCTCCAGCGCCAAGACGCGCGCCGAGAACCTGATGATCGTCGACCTGCTGCGCAACGACCTCGGACGGGTCTGCGAACTCGGCAGCGTCGAGGTCCCGGTCCTGATGGCGGCCGAGAGCTACGCCACCGTCCACCAGCTGGTGTCCACCATCCGCGGCACCCTCAAGGCGGACGCCGACACCATGGACTGCGTGCGCGCCTGCTTCCCCGGCGGCTCGATGACGGGCGCGCCCAAGCTGCGCACCCTGGACATCATCGAGTCCCTGGAGCAGCGGGCCCGCGGCATCTACTCCGGCTCCATCGGCTACCTCGCCTGCAACGGCAGCGCCGACCTCAACATCGTCATCCGCACGATGGTCCGTACCGGTGAGCACTGGCAGTTGGGCGCGGGCGGGGCCATCGTCCTCGACTCCGACCCCGACGAGGAGTACGACGAGATGCTCCTCAAGGCCAGCGCGCCCGCCCGCGCCCTGCGCGCCCCCGAACCCCAGGCCACCGTGCCGGCCGCCGCCCCCGCCGCCCCCGCCGCCCCCGCCGACAGCAACGGAAGTGAACTCGCATGACCACCCAGACGCCCGTCGACGCCCCCGTCGACGTCCACGCCCTGATCGCCGAGATGACCCTGGAGGAGAAGCTCTCCTTCGTCCACGGCGCCGACGACCCCGAGAAGCTCGGCCAGTCCGGATACGTCCCGGGCGTCCCGCGGCTCGGCATCCCGCCGCTGCGGATGACCGACGGCCCCGCCGGTGTGCGGATGAAGCGCAGGACCACCACCGCGCTGCCCGCGCCGATCGCGCTCTCCTGCGCCTTCGACGAGGAACTCGCCGCCCGTTACGGCGAGTTCCTCGGCCACGAGGCCCTCGCCAAGCGCCAGGACGTGCTCATCGGCCCCATGCTCAACGTGCTGCGCCAGCCGTACGGCGGCCGCAACTTCGAGCTGTACGGCGAGGACCCGCTGCTGGTCACCGCGATCGGCACGGCCGTGGTGGCGGGCATCCAGTCGCAGGGCGTCATCGCCATGCCGAAGCACTTCGCGGCGAACAACCAGGAGGAGAACCGGATGGTCGTCGACGTGCGCGTCGACGAGCGGACCCTCCGGGAGATCGAACTCCCCGCCTTCCAGTCGGTCGTGGAGGCCGGCGCCGGTGCCCTGATGGGCGCCACCAACAGCGTCAACGGCGACTTCAGCTGCCAGAACGGGCCGCTGCTCACCACCCTGCTGCGCGAGGAGTGGGGTTTCGAGGGCTGGGTGATGTCCGACTGGGACGCCGTGCACGACACCGCGGCCATCGAGTGCGGGCTCGACCAGGAGATGCCCGACGGCAAGCACCTCGGCGCACCGCTGGCCGAGGCGATCACCGAGGGCCGGATCGACGAGAAGGTGCTCGACCGCTCCGTCGCCCGCATCCTCGGCCAGATGGCCCGCTTCGGCCTGCTCGACCCGGCCGGACGCCCCGCCGTCGAGCGGGACGCGGAGCGCGGCCGCGCCCTGGCCCTGGAGGTGGCGCAGGCCGGCTCGGTCCTGCTGCACAACCCGCGCGGCGTCCTCCCGCTGAGCGAGGACCGGCTCCGCGACAAGGGCCTCGCGGTCATCGGGCTGGCCGCGGCCGTGCCCAAGACCGCCGGCGTCGGCAGCGCGCTCGTCGTCCCCGAGGTCGCGAGCACCCCGCTGGACGTGCTGCGCCGGCGCCTCGGCGAGGACCGGGTCGAGTTCCGCATCGGCGAGGACCCGGCCGGCCGCCCGATCCCCGAGTCCGCGCTGCAGCCGCCCTTCCGCGAGGGCGAGGTCCCCGCGGGCCCCTCCACCGAGCCGAACTACTTCTACGAGGGCCGCCTCACCATCGAGACGCCCGGCCGCTACCGCATCGCCGTCACCGCGCTCGGCGGCTACGCGGCGATCGACCTGGAGGGCCACCCGCGGGTCTTCGCCGGCAGCTCCTTCGGCGACACCGCGGGCATGACCCTCGACCTGGAACCGGGCAGCTACAAGCTGGTGCTGTCGGCCCTGCCGGTGCCCGGCAATCCGGTCAAGCTCACCCTCGGCTGGGTCACCCCGCAGCAGGCCCGCACCGACATCGAGGAGGCGGCCGAGGCCGCCCGCAACGCCGAGGCCGCGCTGGTCTTCGTCTACGACGAGCTCGCCGAGCTGATCGACCGTCCGGAACTCGGGCTGCCCGGGCTCCAGGACGAGCTCGTCACCGCGGTGGCCGAGGCCAACCCGAACACCGTGGTGGTGCTGAACACCGGCTCGTCCGTGCCGATGCCCTGGCAGGACCGCGTCGCCGGCGTCCTGGACGTCTGGTACCCCGGCGAGATGGGCGCCGAGGCGACCGACGCCCTGCTGTTCGGCGACGTCAACCCGAGCGGCAAGCTCACCCAGACCTTCCCGGTGGACGCCGACCACACCTCCGTCTCCGGCGACCCGCTGCGCTACCCGGGCGCCGACGGCCGCGTCGAGTACAGCGAGGGCCTGTTCGTCGGCTACCGCTGGCACGACCAGCACGGCGACCAGCCGCTGTTCCCCTTCGGCCACGGCCTCAGCTACACCACCTTCGCCTACGAGGACCTCGAACTGACCGCCGAGGGCCGCACCCTGCGGGTCGCGTTCACCATCCGCAACACCGGTGCGCGGGCCGGGCGCGAGATCGCCCAGGTCTACCTCGGCGCCAGCCCCGAGGCCGGCGTCGACCAGGCGCCCAGGGCGCTCGCCGGGTACACTGCGGCCCGGCTGGAGCCGGGCGAGTCGGCCCGGGTGGAGGTCGAGCTGGCCGCCCGGTGCTTCGAGTACTGGGACGCCGACGCCCGCGCCTGGACCGTCGGCGCCGGCCGCCGCACCGTCCAGGTCGGCGCCTCCTCGGCGGACGTCCGGCTCACCGCCGACGTGCTGGTCGCGAGCTCGGGCGAGGTCGGGGAGTGACCCCGCCGGGGCGGACACCGCACACCCCCGTCTGCATCATCGGGGCCGGACCCTCGGGCCTGCTGCTCGCCCGGCTGCTCCGGCTGAACGGCATCGACTCGGTCGTCCTGGAGCGGCGCACCCGCGCCCACGTGGAGAAGCGGGTCCGCGCCGGGCTGCTGGAACAGGGGACCGTCGAGGTCCTGCGCGACGCCGGGGTCGGCGAACGGCTCGACCGCGAGGCGCTCGTGCACGAGGGCTTCGAGTGGCGCCTCGACGGCGTCGTGCACCGGATGCCCTTCACCGAGCTCTGCGGTGCGTCGGTGTGGATGTACGGTCAGCAGGAGGTCGTCAAGGACCTGCTGGACGCCCACGGCGACGGGCCCGGCCTGCACTTCGGCGTCGAGGACGTGCGGATCGCCTCGGTCACCGCGGACGGCGCGCGCGTCGTCTGCACGATCGACGGTCAGCCCACCGAACTGACCTGCGACTTCATCGCGGGCTGCGACGGGTTCCACGGGGTCAGCCGGCAGGCCGTGCCCGGTACGGAGCTGGTCGGCCACGAGCTGACCCACCCCTTCGCCTGGCTCGGGGTCCTGGCCGCCGCCCCGCCGCTGTCGCCCGAGTTGATCTACGCCGTCGGCGACCGCGGGTTCGCGCTCCAGAGCATGCGCTCGCAGCAGGTCAGCCGGCTGTACCTGTCGGTGCCGCCCGGCGAGGGCGTGGACGAGCGCGGGGACGAGGAGATCTGGCGGGAGCTGGACCTGCGGCTCACCGGCGGCCGGGGCACCCTGCCGACCGGCGAGATCCTGGAGCGGGTCATGGTGCCGCTGCGCAGCTTCGTGGCCGAGCCGTTCCAGTACCGCCGGCTCTTCCTCGTCGGCGACGCCGCGCACATCGTCCCGCCGAGCGCCGCCAAGGGCCTCAACATGGCCGTCGCCGACGCCCGGCACCTCGCCGAGGCGCTCGCCGACTGGTACGCCCACGGCCGGCGCGAGGCCCTGGACGGCTACTCGGCCACCGCCGTGCCCCGGGCGTGGCAGGGCCAGCAGTTCTCGGCCTCGATGACCACCCTGATGCACGCCGCACCGGACGAGACGGTCTTCGACCGCCGGCTGCGCAGGGCCCGGTTCGAGCGCCTGCTGTCATCCACCGCCGAGGCGACGGCCTTCGCCGAGCAGTACACGGGTATCGCACGCCGCTGACGTTCACGGGGGCGCGAGCCGCCCCCGTGAACGGTGTCACTTTCTTGATCGACTGGAGTCCGGACGTCATGACCAACGAAGAGAAGCTGCTCGACCACCTCCGCTGGGTGACCGCCGAACTGCACCAGACCAAGAAGCGGCTGCACCAGGCCGAGACGGCCGAGCCGATCGCGATCGTGGCGATGAGCTGCCGCTACCCCGGGGGCGTGACCAGCCCCGAGGACCTGTGGCAGCTCGTCCTCGACGGCCGCGACGCGGTCGGCCCCTTCCCCGACGACCGCGGCTGGGACACCGCGGCCGTCTACCACCCCGACCCGGACCAGCAGGGCACCACCTACGTCCGGGAGGGCGGATTCCTCGACCGCGCCGACGAGTTCGACGCCGGCTTCTTCGGGATCTCCCCGCGCGAGGCCCTCGCCATGGACCCCCAGCAGCGCCTGCTGCTGGAAACCTCCTGGGAGGCCTTCGAGCGGGCCGGCATCGACCCGTCGTCCGTGCGCGGCAGCCGCACCGGCGTCTACGTCGGCGTCATGCACCACGACTACGCCTCGCGCCTGGACACCCTCCCGGAGGGCGTCGAGGTGTACGCCGGCAGCGGCAACGCGGGCAGCGTGGCCTCCGGTCGCATCTCCTACACCCTCGGCCTGGAGGGGCCGGCCGTCACGGTCGACACCGCCTGCTCCTCCTCGCTGGTCACCCTGCACCTGGCCGCCCAGGCCCTGCGCCAGGGCGAGTGCACCCTGGCCCTGGCCGGCGGGGTCACGGTGATGTCGACGCTCGACCTGTTCGTCGACTTCAGCCAGCAGCGCGGTCTCGCCGCCGATGGCCGCTGCAAGCCCTTCGCCGCCGCCGCCGACGGCACCGGCTGGGGCGAGGGCGTCGGCCTGTTCCTGCTGGAGCGGCTCTCCGACGCCCGGGCCAACGGGCACCCCGTGCTCGCCGTGCTGCGCGGCTCGGCCGTCAACCAGGACGGCGCCAGCAGCGGGCTGACCGTACCCAACGGACCCTCGCAGCAGCGGGTGATCCGGCAGGCCCTGGAGCAGGCCGGGCTGACGCCCGGCGAGGTCGACGCCGTCGAGGCGCACGGCACCGGCACGACGCTCGGCGACCCGATCGAGGCCCACGCGCTGCTCGCCACCTACGGGCGGGAGCGCTCCGAGGGCCACCCGCTGTGGCTCGGTTCGGTCAAGTCCAACCTCGGGCACACCCAGGCCGCCGCGGGCGCGGCCGGCGTCATCAAGATGGTGATGGCGCTGCGCAACGGCGTGCTCCCCAAGACCCTGCACCTGGACGAGCCGAGCCCGCAGGTCGACTGGACCGCCGGCGACGTCCGGCTGCTGTCCGAGCGGACCGACTGGCCGCAGACCGGTCGTCCGCGCCGCGCGGGCGTGTCCTCCTTCGGGATCAGCGGCACCAACGCCCACGTCGTCCTCGAACAGGCCCCGGCCGAGGACGCCGAGCCTGCCGAGCTCGCGGATCGGCCCGAACTCCCGCTGGCGGCACTTCCGTTGGCCGCCCGCAGCGCCGAGGCCGTACGGGACCAGGCCGCCGCCCTCGCCGCCCGGCTCACCGGGACCGAGACCATGGCGGACCTCGCTGACCTCGGCTACTCGCTCGCCACCACCCGGACCGCATTCGACCACCGGGCCGTCGTCCTCGGCGCCGACGCCGCCGAGATCCGCGAAGGGCTCCTCGCCCTCGCCTCCGGCACCCCCTCCGCGGCGGTCGTGCGGGGAAGCTCGGGCAGCGGCGCGCGGACCGCCTTCCTGTTCACCGGACAGGGCTCCCAGCGGGCCGGCACGGGACGGGCACTGTACGGCGCCTTCCCCGTGTTCGCCGAGGCCTTCGACGCGGCCTGCCGCGAACTCGACCGCTACTTCGACACCCCCGTCCGCGAGGTCGCCTTCGCGGCGCAGGACAGCGCGCACGCCCAGCTGCTCCACCGCACCGAATACACCCAGGCCGCCCTGTTCGCCCTCGAAGTCGCCCTCTTCCGGCTGACCGAGAGCTGGGGCATCCGCCCCGACGTCCTGCTCGGCCACTCCATCGGCGAGCTCGTCGCGGCGCACGTCGCCGGCATGCTGACGCTGCCGCAGGCCTGCGCGCTCGTCGCCGCGCGCGGCAGGCTGATGCAGTCGCTTCCCGAGGGCGGCGCCATGCTCTCCGTCGAGGCGGCGGAGGACGAAGTCCGCCCGCTGCTCGCGGAGTTCGAGGGCCGCGCGGACATCGCGGCCGTCAACGGCCCCGCCGCCGTCGTCCTCTCCGGCGACGAGGACGCGATCGACGCGCTCGCCCGGCAGCTCACCGGCCGCCGCACCAAGCGGCTGCGGGTCAGCCACGCCTTCCACTCGCCGCGCATGGAACCGATGCTCGACCGCTTCCGCGGCGTCGTCGAACGACTGGACTTCCGCCCCCCGACCATCCCGATCGTCTCCAACGTGACCGGCCGGATCGCCACCGCCGAGGAGCTGAGCACCCCCGAGTACTGGGTGCGCCACGTCCGCGAGGCGGTGCGCTTCCACGACGGCGTACGGGCCCTCGACGCCCACGGCGTCACCACGTACCTGGAGCTCGGGCCCGACGGCGTGCTGAGCGCCATGGGGCAGCTCTGCCTCGCCGACACCCCGCGGGACGCCCGCTGGAGCTCCGTGCTGCGCCGCGGCGCCGACGAGGTGCGCAGCCTCGGCCGCGCCGTCGCCGAGATCCACACCCACGGCACCGGCGTCGACTGGGCGGCCGCCCTGCCGGGCGCCGCGCGGGTCGACCTGCCGACCTACCCCTTCCAGCGGGAGCGCTACTGGCTGGAGGGCGGCACCGCCACCGGCGACGTGGCCTCGGCCGGTGTGGAGGCCGTGGGCCACCCGCTGCTCGGGGCGATGGTGGTGCTGGCCGGCTCCGACGGCTTCGTGTTCACCGGCCGGCTGTCGCTGCGCTCCCAGGCCTGGCTGGCCGACCACGCCGTGAACGGCGTGGTGCTGCTGCCCGGGACCGCCCTGGTGGAGCTCGCCGTCCGGGCCGGGGACCAGGTCGGCTGCGGACGGCTGGAGGAGCTGACGCTCGAAGCGCCGCTCGTCCTGCCCGAGGAGGGCGAACTCCAGCTCCAGGTCGCCGTGGACGCGGCCGACGGCACCGACCGGCGGACCGTCACCGTCTACGCCCGAGGGCTGGACGGCGAGTGGACCCGGCACGCCAAGGGCGTCGTCGCCCGGGAGGCCGGGGCCCGGACCGAGGGGCTCCCGGCCGCGGAGGAGACCTGGCCGCCCGTCGGCGCCGAGCCGGTGGACCTCGCGGACTTCTACCGGCAGCGCGCGACAGCCGGCTTCGGCTACGGCCCGGCCTTCCAGGGCTTGCGGGCGGCCTGGCGGCGTGGCGCGGAGGTGTTCGCGGAGGTCCGGTTGGACCAGGAACAGGAGGCGGGCCGGTTCGGTCTGCACCCGGCGCTGCTCGACGCCGCCCTCCAGGCGATGGGCGTCGGGGCACTGCTGCCCGAGGACGGCGCCGCACGGCTGCCGTTCGCCTGGAGCGGCGTCACGCTCCACGCCGCCGGCGCCTCGGCCCTGCGGGTGCGGCTGGTCCCGGCGGGCGACGAAGCCGTGTCGCTGACCGCGACGGACGAGCGCGGCCTGCCGGTCGTGACCGTCGACTCGCTCACCCTGCGGCAGCTGTCCGCCGGGCAGCTCTCCCCGGCCGCTGACGCCCTCTTCCGACTGGACTGGGTGGCTCTCGGCAACCCGCCGAAGGAGGATGGCTGGTCCGGCTCGGTGGAGTTGGTGGAGGTGGACACCTCTGCTGGTGTGCGGGCTGCGGTGCACGGGGTGTTGGGCTCGGTGCAGGGTGTGCTGGCCGCGGATGGGGCTTCGCGGCGGTTGGTGTTCGTGACGCGTGGTGCGGTGGGTCTGTCGGGGGACGGGCTGGTGGATCCGGCCGCTGC
>NZ_JBSFGK010000114.1:0-22422 GCF_053596495.1 Kitasatospora sp. NPDC001683 | reverse complement strand
CCCACCGCCCCCGGGCCCTCGGCCCGGGCGCCCCCCGGGGGGGGGGCGCCCCCGGCGCCCCCCCCCCCCCCCCCCCCGGGCCGGCGTCCCACCGCTGGGCCGCCGTCCCACCGCCGTTGAGCGGTCTCACCGGCGTCGGAGCCAGACCGCCCAGGTCAGCGCCGAGCAGAGCAGGTACGCCGCCAGGAAGCCCAGGTAGGCGGTGTCCCCGTTGTGGCTGACGAGGAAGGACTGCCGGAAGGCCAGGTTCACCAGGACGCCGCCGAAGGCGCCGATCGCGCCCGCCAGTCCGATCAGTGCCGAGGCCCGGCGCCGGGAGTCGGCCTCGGCGGCCGCCGGGTCGCCTCCGGCCGCGACCGCCGTGCGGGCGAGGGCCTGGTAGTGCGCCGGGATCATCTTGTACGTCGAGCCGTTGCCGATCCCGCTGAGCACGAAGAGGGAGATGAACCCGCCGAGGAACAGCGGCAGCGAGCCCGCCCGGGACGCCACCAGCACCACCGCCGTGCCGGCGCCCATGGCGGCGAAGGTCGCCAGCGTCACCCGCGCGCCGCCGTAGCGGTCGGCGAGCCGCCCGCCCACCGGGCGCAGCAGTGAGCCGAGCAGCGGGCCGAGGAAGGTGAGGGCGGCGGCCTTGACCGGGGTGTCGAAGCGGTCGTGGAACTGCACCTGCAGCACCTGTCCGAAGGCGAAGCCGAAGCCGATGAAGGAGCCGAAGGTGCCGATGTAGAGGGTGGAGACGGCCCAGCCGTACGGATCGCGGGCGACCTCGCGCAGCGCCCGGCCCTTGCTCGAACTCGCCGTGGACGGAGGCAGGTTGTCCATCCGCCACCAGGCCCCGGCCGCGGCGAGCCCGATCAGCGGCAGGTAGATCAGCGGCAGCAGCCGGGGGTGGGTGGCGCCGGCGGTGGCCAGCACCAGCAGGCCGAGGAGTTGGACGGCGGGGACGCCGAGGTTGCCGCCGCCCGCGTTGACGCCCAGCGCCCAGCCCTTGAGCCGGTGCGGGTAGAAGGCGTTGATGTTGGCCATCGAGGAGGCGAAGTTGCCGCCGCCGACGCCGGCCACGCAGGCCACCGCGAGCAGCGTGCCGTACGGGACGCCCGGTTGCAGCACCACGGCCGCGAGCACCGTGGGCACGAGCAGCAGCAGGGCGCTGATCACCGTCCAGGTGCGGCCGCCGAAGCGGGCGACGGCGAAGGTGTACGGCAGCCGCAGCAGGGCGCCGAGCGCGGTCGGCAGGGCGGTGAGGGTGAACTTGCCCGCGGTGTCGATGTGGTACTCGGGGCCGAGGAAGAGCACCAGCACCGACCACAGGCTCCAGACCGAGAAGCCGATGTGCTCGGAGAGGACGGAGAAGACCAGGTTGCGCCGGGCGATCCGGGCGCCGTCGCGGGCCCAGAACTCCTCGTCCTCCGGGTCCCAACCGGCCAGCGGCGCGGGTGTTCTCGCTTCCAGGACGGTGGTCATGCCGCCGCCTCCGCGTCGAGCACCCGGACCGGCCAGCGGCGCAGCACGGCGGGGGCGCCGTCGGGGGCGGTGTCCTCGTCGAGGCAGCGCCCGTCGGTGAGGTCGTACACCTGCTTGTACATCGGCGAGATGAGGGTCGGCCGGTCGCCGCGACTGCCGAGCAGGCCGCGGGAGAGGACGGGGGCGCCGCTGAACGGGTCGAGGTTGTCGACGGCGTACAGCTCTCCGGAGCTGTCGCGGAACAGCGCGACCTGCTCGGCTTCGGGGAGCAACACCGCGACGCCGCGGCCGGGTTGGAGGTCGGTGAGGGCGCAGACGGTGTGCCAGCGGTCGCCGTCGTGGATCTGTACGGTCACGGGGTGAGCACCTCCAGTCGGGCCCCGGCGACCAGCACCGGGGCGTTGAGGGTGTGGCCGGCCTCGCCGGGGCGGGCGGGGCGGATCTGGCCGCGTTCGGGGACGAAGGTCACGGCGGGGTCGGGGGTGCCGGGGGCGTTGACGAAGGAGGCGAAGCGCCGCATCCGGTCGGGGTCGGCCAGGGTCTCGGCCCATTCGTCCCGGTAGCCGCTGATGTGACGGGACATCAGTTCGTCGAGTTCGGCGGCGATGCCGAGCGAGTCGTCGAGGACGACGGCCCGCAGGTGGTCGAGTCCGCCCTCGAGCCGCTCCAGCCAGACCGAGGTGCGCTCCAGCCGGTCGGCGGTGCGGATGTAGAACATCAGGTAGCGGTCGATGGTGCGGACGAGGGTGTCGCGGTCGAGGTCGGCGGCGAGCAGGTCGGCGTGCCGGGGGGTCATGCCGCCGTTGCCGCCGACGTAGAGGTTCCAGCCGGCCGAGGTGGCGATGATGCCGAAGTCCTTGCTCTGCGCCTCCGCGCATTCGCGGGCGCAGCCGGAGACGGCGGCCTTGAGCTTGTGCGGGGAGCGCAGCCCCCGGTAGCGCAGCTCGAGTTCGATGGCGAGGGTGGTGGAGTCCTGGACGCCGTAGCGGCACCAGGTCTGGCCGACGCAGGACTTCACGGTGCGCAGCGACTTGCCGTAGGCGTGTCCGGACTCGAACCCGGCGTCGACCAACTTGCGCCAGATCACCGGCAGTTGGTCGACGGTGGCACCGAACATGTCGATCCGCTGGCCGCCGGTGATCTTGGTGTAGAGGCCGTGGTCGCGGGCGATCTCGCCGATGGTGATCAGGCCCTCGGGGGTGATCTCGCCGCCGGGCACCCGGGGCACGACCGAGTAGGAGCCGTTGCGCTGGAGGTTGGCCAGGAAGTGGTCGTTGGAGTCCTGCAGGGCGGCCTGTTCGCCGTCCAGGATGTGGCCGTTGCCGAGGCTGGCCAGGATGGAGGCGACGGTCGGCTTGCAGATCTCGCAGCCCTCGCCGCCGGTGCCGTGCTTGGCGAGCAGTTCGGAGAAGGTGGTGAGGCCCGTCACCCGGACGATCTCGTACAACTCGGCGCGGCTGTGGGCGAAGTGCTCGCACAGGCCCTGGACGGTGGAGACCCCGGCGGCCTCCAGCTCCTCCTTGACGACGCTGCCGAGCTGCTTGAGGCAGCTGCCGCAGCCGGTGCCGGCCCGGGTGCACTTCTTGACGGCGGCGACGCTCTCGGCGCCCTGCTCGCGGACGGCGGCCCGGACGGCGCCCTGGGTGACGTTGTGGCAGGAGCAGAGCACCGCGTCGTCGGGCAGCGCGACCGGACCGGCGCTCCCCGCGAACCCGGCCGGCAGCACCAGCTGTTCGGGCGCGACGGTGAGCGGCTTTCCGGCGACGGCCAGCGGGCGCAGCGCGCCGTAGCCCTCGGTGTCGCCGACCAGGACACCGCCGAGCAGCGCGCCGTCGGCACCGATCACCAGCTTGCGGTAGACGCCGCTGCGGCTGTCGCTGTACAGCACGTCGAGCGCGCCCTCGGCGGTGCCGTGCGGGTCGCCGAAGCTGGCGACGTCGACGCCGAGCAGCTTGAGCTTGGTGGAGGTGTCGGCGCCGGTGAAGCCCTGGCCCTGCTGCTCCGCGATGGTGCGGGCCGCCGTCTCGGCCATCTGGTAGCCGGGGGCGACCAGCCCGTACACCCGGCCGTCGACGGCCTGGGCGCACTCGCCGATGGCCAGGACGGCCGGGTCCTCGGTGCGGCAGTGCGCGTCGACCACGACGCCGCCGCGCTGGCCGACCGGCAGTCCGCAGTCCCGGGCGAGCTGGTCGCGGGCGCGCACCCCGGCGGAGAAGACCACCAGGTCGGCGGGAAGCTCCCGGCCGTCGGACAGGGCGAGGCCGCGGACCCGGCCGTCCGGGCCGGTGAGCACGCCGCTGGCGCCGGCGCTGGTGTGGACGGTGACGCCCAGCTCCTCGATCTTGCGGCGCAGTGCGGCGCCACCGCCGTCGTCCACCTGGACGGCCATCAGCCGGGGCGCGAACTCGACCACGTGGGTGGCCAGGCCGCCGGCCCGCAGGGCGCCGGCCGCCTCCAGGCCGAGCAGTCCGCCGCCGACCACCACGCCGGTGCCGGCGGTGGCGGCCTCGGCGCGGATGGCGTCGACGTCCTCGATGGTGCGGTAGACGTGGCAGCCGGGCGCGTCCGTCCCGGGTACGGGCGGCACGAAGGGCACCGAGCCGGTGGCCAGCACCAGGACGTCGTAGCGGACTTCGGCGCCGGACTCGGTGCGGACCAGCCAGGCCGCCCGGTCGATCGCGCTGACCGGGTCGCCGAGCCGCAGGTCGATGCCGTGCTCGGCGAGGAAGCCGGACGGGCAGAGCGCGAGGTCCTCCGGCGTGCTGCCGGAGAACAGCGAGCTGAGGTGGACCCGGTCGTAGGCGGGCCGGGGCTCCTCGGCGAGCACGGTGACCCGCCAGTGGCGCGCGGCCGGCTGCTCGCTCCAGGCCTCCAGGAAGCGCTGGCCGACCATGCCGTGGCCGACCAGGACGAGGTCGCGGACAGTGCGGTCGTCTGCCGTCATCCCGGTACTTCCGGTCATCGGGGGGCTCCTTGGGTGAGCAGGTGCAGGGGGTGGCCGGCGAGGGTGCCGCCGTCGGCGAAGGCGCCGGCCAGCGCGTCCACGGTGGCCAGGTCGCCGAGCAGGATGGCGCCGACCAGCTGGTCGCCGCGCAGGACGAGCTTCTTGTAGCTGCCGCGGGTGGCGTCGGTGAGCCGCAGCACGTCGAGTTCGGGGTCGAGGGTCTCGTCCACGGCGCCGAAGGCCGCGTACTCCAGGTCACCGGTGCTGAGCCGGGCGCGCGGGCTGGTGCCGGGGTAGCGGGCGTCCGGCTCGGCGCCGGAGAGCCGGCGGGCCAGCACGTCGGCCTGTTCCCAGGCGGGGCCGGCCAGGCCGTGGACGGTGCCGCGGTGCTCGGCGCAGTCGCCGATCGCGGACACGTGCGGGGCGGCGGCCAGCCGGTCGTCCACCAGGACGCCGGTGGCGACCGGCAGTCCGGCGGCGTGGGCGAGCGCGGTGCGCGGGCGGGTGCCGCAGGCGAGGACCACCAGGTCGCAGTCCAGCCGGTAGCCGCTGGCCAGCTCCACCGCGCCGACCCGCTCCCAGCCTCCGGCCGGGGGGACCCCCATGCCGCCGTGCACGGCCCGGGCGCGGTTGCCGGTGTAGCACTCGACGCCGAGGCCCTGGAGGCGTTCGCGCAGCACGGCGGCCGCCTCCGGGTCTAGCTGACGCTCGATCAGATGCTCCGCCTGGTGCACGATTTCGGTGCGGGCGCCGAGCGCGGCCAGCGCCCGGGCGGCGCTCACCCCGAGCACCCCGCCGCCGATCACCACGGCCCGCTTCGCCCCGACGGCCTCCTCGGCCAGCCGGGCGCAGTCCTCCAGGGTGCGCAGCGTGTGCACGCCCTCGGCCAGCCCGTACCCGTCGGGGCGGCGCAGCCCGCGCACCGGCGGCAGCACCGGGTTGGCACCGGTGGCGAGCACCAGCTCGTCCCAGGGCTCCACGGTGCCGTCGGCCAGGCCCAGCGTCCGGGCCGCCAGGTCGAGGGCGACGACCTCGCAGCCGGGCCGGGCCAGCGCCCCGCCGAGCGGCAGCGCGATCGACTCGGCGTCGTAGCGGCCGGTCAGCACCTCGGCGAGCAGCACCCGGTTGTACGGGGCGCGCGGCTCGGCGCCGTACACGGTGACCGCACCGGCCCCGCCCAGGGCGGCGTACCGTTCGGCGAAGCGGGCGGCCGCCATCCCGCCGCCGACCACGGCGATCCTCATCTCGTCACCTCCAGGTGGGCGCGCTCCACCCGGACGGCGCAGAGCTTGAACTCCGGCATCCGGGAGACCGGGTCGAGCGCGGGATTGGTGAGGCTGTTGGCCCGGCCCGCGCCCGCCCAGTGGAAGGGCATGAACACGGTGTCCGGCCGGATGGCGTCGGTGATCCGCGCCGGGGCGACGGCCCGCCCGCGCCGGCTGGTGACCGCGACCGGCTCGCCGTCCGCGACCCCGAGCCGCTCGGCCAGCCGCGGGTGCAGCTCCACGAACGGGCCGGGCGCGGCCTGGTTGAGCTCGGCGACCCGGCGGGTCTGCGCGCCGCTCTGGTACTGGGCGAGCACCCGGCCGGTGGTCAGGTACAGCGGGTACGCCTGGTCCGGTTCCTCGGCGGCCGGGCGGTGGGTGACGTCCGCGAAGCGGGCCCGGCCGTCCGGGGTGGCGAAGCGGTCCAGGAACAGCCGCGGGGTGCCCGGGTGGTCGGGCGCCGGGCAGGGCCAGAACACCCCGTCCTCGGCGGCGATCCGCTGGTAGCTGATGCCCGCGTAGTCGGCGTCGCCACCGGCCGAGGCGCGGCCCAGCTCGGCGAAGGCCTGCTCGGCGTCGGTGGGGAAGCCTTGGGGGACCCCCAGCCGGGCAGCGAGCTCGCGCAGCAGCCACAGCTCGCTGCGCACCCCCTCCGGCGGGTCGAGGGCGCGCCGGCGCAGGATCACCCGGCCCTCCAGGTTGGTGGTGGTGCCGTCCTCCTCGGCCCACTGGGTGACCGGCAGCACGACGTCGGCGAGCCGGGCGGTCTCGGACAGGACGAGGTCGGCGACCACCAACAGGTCCAGCGCGCGCAGCCGTTCGGTGACGTGCCCGGCGTTGGGCGCGGAGACCGCCGGGTTCGAGCCGGCCAGCAGCAGCGCCCGGACGCCGCCGGGCCGGCCGAGGCCGTCCAGCAGCTCGTACGCGGACCGGCCCGGGCCG
The DNA here is from genome assembly GCF_053596495.1 of Kitasatospora sp. NPDC001683. Taxonomy (NCBI): domain Bacteria; kingdom Bacillati; phylum Actinomycetota; class Actinomycetes; order Kitasatosporales; family Streptomycetaceae; genus Kitasatospora; species Kitasatospora sp. NPDC001683. The sequence continues at coordinate 15,807 of NZ_JBSFGK010000114.1, read as the reverse complement.
GGGATCGACTCCGGGTCCACCCCCCAGACGGCGGCGACGTGTCGGCGCGCCGCCGGGTCCTCGATCGAGCGGTAGCCGGGCAGTTGGTCGGCCTTCTGGCCGTGCTCGCGCCCGCCCTGGCCGTTGCCCTGGCCGGTCAGGCAGCCGTAACCGGCGTACCGGCGGCCCGCGTTGCCGGTGGCCAGGCACAGGTTGATCCAGGCGCCGACGGTGTCGGTTCCCTTGCTCTGCTGTTCGGGTCCGCGCGCGGTGAGCACCATGCCGCTGGCGGCCTCGCCGAACATCCGGGCGGCCGCGCGGAGTTGGTGGGCCGGCACCCCGGTGATCCGCTCCACCCGGTCCGGCCAGTGGGCCATCGCCGACTCGCGGGCCGCTTCGAAGCCGGTGGTCCGCCGGTCGATGAACCCGCGGTCCACCAGGCCGTCCGCGATCACCAGGTGGAGCAGGCCGAGGGCGAGCGCCAGGTCCCCGCCGGGGCGGGGCTGCAGGTGCAGGTCGGCCAGCTCGGCGGTACGGGTGCGGCGCGGGTCGACCACGATCAACCTGCCGCCGTTCTCCCGTAGTTCGCGGAAGTAGCGGACGGCCGGCGGCATCGTCTCGGCCGGGTTGCCGCCGACCAGGATCAGGCAGCCGGTGTGCGGGATGTCGGCCAGCGGGAACGGCAGGCCCCGGTCCAGGCCGAACGCCCGGCGGTGCGCGGCGGCCGCCGAGGACATGCAGAACCGGCCGTTGTAGTCGATGTTGGCGGTGCCGAGTACGACCCGGGCGAACTTGCCCAGCAGGTACGCCTTCTCGTTGGTCAGCCCGCCGCCGCCGAACACGCCCACCGCGTCCGCGCCGTGCTCGGCCCGGGTCCGGGCCAGCCCGGCGGCCACCCGGTCCAGCGCCTCCGGCCAGCTCGCCGAGCGCAGCGGGGCGCCGGGCCGGTCCCGCAGCAGCGGACCGGTCAGCCGGGCGCCCCGGGCCAGCAGCGCGGGCGCCGTCCGGCCCTTGCCGCACAGCGCGCCCCGGTTCACCGGGAAGTCCGGGCGCTCCAGCACCTCGAGCACCGTGTCCGCACCCGCCTTGTCCGCGCCCGGCGACAGCCGCATGCCGCACTGCAGCGAGCAGTACGGGCAGTGGGTGTCGGTGGCCGCGGCGAGGGCGGCGGGGCTGGTCGACGTCATGCCGAGAAAGGTCGCCGCCCGCTGTTTCGCGACCGCTTCGCGTATGTTGCGGGCGCGGTACACCTCGCTCACGCCCCCCGGCCGCCGGGGTGCACGCCCGGACATCTGCCGTAACCGCAGCGGCACTTTCGCTTACCCGCGGGTGACGACCGGGCAATGCCCCCGTAACACGCGCGGCGGAGGCTGGCCCGCATGGCAGCAACCCTCACCCCGCCAGGACCGCTCACCGGCTTCACCGTCGGCGTCACCGCCGCACGCCGCCGCGAGGAGCTCACCGCCCTGCTCACCCGGCGCGGTGCCCAGGTGGTCGAGGCACCGGTGCTGCGCATCCTGCCGCTGGCCGACGACCTCGCCCTGCGCGAGGCCACCGAACGCTGCCTGGCCGCCCCGCTCGACTACGTGGTGGCCACCACCGGCGTCGGCTGGCGCGGCTGGATGAGCGCCGCCGAGGGCTGGGGCCGGGGAGCCGCCCTCGCCGAGGCCTGCCGTGGCGCGGTGGTGCTCAGCCGCGGCCCCAAGGCCACCGGGGCCGTGCGCGCCAGCGGACTCGACGAGCGCTACTCCCCCGACACCGAGGCCACCGACGAACTGCTCACCTGGCTGCTCGCCCGCCCGCTGGCCGGCTGCCGGATCGCCGTCCAGGAACACGGCGTCCGCCTGGACGCCTTCGCGGCGGCGCTGCGCGAACGCGGCGCCGAGGTGATCTCCGTCCCCGTCTACCGCTGGGCGCCGCCGGAGGACCCGGGCGCGGTGCGCCGGCTACTCGACCAGACCGTACGCCGCCAGGTGCACGCGCTCACCTTCACCAGCGCGCCCGCCATCACCGCCCTGCTCGCCGTCGCCCAGGCCGAGGGACTGTACGGGGCCCTGCTGGACGCGCTGCGCGCGGACGTGCTGCCGGTCTGCGTCGGCACCCTTTGCGCCCGGCCGCTCACCGACCTCGGTCTGCCCGCCGTCCACCCCGAACGCGGCCGGCTCGGCGCCCTGGTCCGACTGCTCGCGGACACCCTGCCGGGCCGGACCCGTCGCGAAGTCACCCTCGCGGGGCAGGTGTTGACCCTCCAAGGGAACGCCGCCCTGGTCGACGGCGAGAGCCACTGGCTCAGCCCGCGCGGCGCGGCGGTGCTGCGGGCCCTCGCCGAACGCCCCGGCCGAGTGCTCAGCCGCGCCGACCTGCTGCGCGCCGCCTGGCCGGACGCGGCGGCCGACGAACACGCGGTCGAGGCGGCGGTCGGCCGGCTCCGGGCCGCCCTCGGGCCGCACGCGGCGCTGATCCGCACCGTCCCCAAGCGCGGCTACCGCCTGGCGGCGGGCTGATGGCACCGGTGCTGCTCGCCGTCGCGCACGGCAGCCGCGATCCGGCGGCTTCGGCCTCAATTCGCCGTCTGTTGCGGGTGGTTCGCTCGCTCCGGCCCGAACTCACCGTCCGCTGTTGCTTCCTGGACGTCGCGCAACCCTCGCTCGCCCAGGCCCTCGCCGAACTCTCCGGCCGGCAGCCGATCCTGGTCCCCCTCCTGCTCGGCACCGGCTACCACATCCGCGTCGACCTGCCCGCCGCTCTCGCCGCCGCCGGACTCCCACCGGCTCGGCTGGCCCCGGCACTCGGTCCCCATCCCCTGCTCGCCGAGGCCCTCGCCGACCGCCTCACCGAGACCGGCGCCCCCGCCGACGCCCCCGTCGTGCTGGCCGGTGCCGGCTCCTCCGACCCCACCGCCCTCGCCGACACCGCCCGGATGGCCGGCCTCCTCGCCACCCGCCTCGGCCGCCCCGTCACCCCCGCCCACCTCTCCGCCGCCACCCCCACCCCCCACCAGGCGGTGGCCGCCCTCCAGGCCGCCGGCCACCCCGCCGTCGCCCTCGCCACCTACCTCCTCTCCCCCGGCTTCTTCGCCCGCCGCGCCGCCACAACCCCCGCCCATTGGACCAGCGCCCCGCTGGCCGCCCACCCCGCCGTCGCCCGCCTGGTCCTCCACCGCTACGACCAGGCCCGGGCGGCCACCGAACTCACCGCAGCCGCCTGACCGGTCCGTCGAACCGCTGAAGCCGGACCTCGGCTACCGTCTGGCTGATCCCGCACGCGGCCCGAGCCGCGCCACGGGCAGACGACGAGGGGGCAAGGTGAATCCGAACAATGGACCGGGCGTGGGGCTCACCCCGACGCAGACGGCTGCTCTCCTGCTGGACAAGATCCGCCGGGGTCACGACTACGCCCGGGGAAAGAAGGAGCAGTTCCGCCGACGCGCGTCCGTGATCAAGATGCTGACGCTGGCCCTGTCCGCGGCGTCCACCATCCTGCTGGGCCTGCACCGGTGGACGGACCTGGCCTTCGCATCGGTGGCCCTGGTCACGGCGCTGGCAGCCGCCGAGCCGTTCTTCAACTGGCGCTCCCGGTGGGTGCTGATGGAGGAGGCGCAGTACCGCTTCCGGCGGCTCGCCGATGACCTGGAGTACCTGGTGGCGTCGACGCCCGCCGACGACCTGGCACGCCCCGGCCTCGATGCCGTCTTCGACCGGTACCAGGCCGTCTGGGAGGACCTGAGCCGCAGCTGGCTGGAGCAGCGCCGCGAGTCCGCGCCGTCGTCGAGCGCCTGACCGGCCCGCCCCGCGTTCGGCCCGCGCCGGTGGCGGCGGGTCAGCCGGTGACGCTGGGGGCGCCGGTCTCGATGTGCCCGGCGGCGCGGCGGATCCAGGCGGGGTCGCTGCTGACGGTGACGGTGAAGTCGTACCAGCCCTGCGCGACGGTGACGGCGTTGAAGTAGTCCTGGACGGTGGTGCCCGGGGCGACCTGGTAGGTCCAGGTGCCGGTGCGGTAGTTGCCGGCGGTGATGGTGAAGGTGACGGTACTGGTCCCGGTGTTGGTCATGGTGAACCAGACCGCCGGGTCGCCGGTATCCGGTGCCGTCGCGTAGGAGGTGGTGGCCTCCGCCGTCCCGCCCGCGGTGGTCGCGTTGCCGGCGAAGCGGCGCAGGGTGCGGTTGGGGCCGAGCACGGTGAGGTCGTACTGCCCGTCGCCGTGGCCGGCGCCGATGTCGAAGGAGTCGCGGGCGCTGCCGTCGGTTCCGGTGGCGGCGTCGTACGGGGCGACGGTGTACTGCCAGGGGCCGCCGCCGCGGTGGGCGTTGGCGTGGACCGAGTAGTGCGCCCAGGCGGTGGCCTGCGGGCCCTGGTTGGCCAGGTCGATCCAGAGCCGGATCCGGCCGGCGGCGTCGTGCTCGATCCGGTCGACCCAGGCGTTGGGCTGGTAGGGCAGCGCGCGGGCGCGCTTGGTGCCGGGCTCCTGGGCGGGCATGGAGTTGGTGCCGGGGCTCGGGTTGATCTGCAGGTTGGCGGCGGCCTGGCCGAGGGTGGCGCTGGTGTCGGGCAGCGCGGGCAGGCCGTAGACCGGGTCGGTGAAGTCGAAGGCACCGGTGAGGTCGCCGCAGACCCGGCGGCGCCAGGCGCTGATGTTGGGGCAGATGGCGGGGGTGCCCAGGGCGGTGGTCCAGGTCTCCAGGAAGCGGATGACGCTGGTGTGGTCGTAGACCTGGGAGTCGACCCAGCCACCGCGGGTCCACGGCGAGACCACGATCATCGGGACGCGGAAGCCGAGGCCGATGTTGGTGCCGTCGTGGAACTCGCCGACGGTGCCGGCCGGCGCCACCGGCGGGGGCACGTGGTCGAAGAAACCGTCGTTCTCGTCGTAGTTCAGGAACAGGACGGTGGAGTCGAAGACCTCCGGGTCGGCCGCCAGCGCTTGCAGCACCAGGTTGACGAAGTGCGCGCCGTTCTCCGGCGGGCCGTCCGGGTGCTCGGAGAACAGCTGGCTGGCCACCACCCAGGAGACCTGGGGCAGCGTGCCGGCGAGCGCGTCGGCCCTGATCGCGGCGGCGATGTCGTCCGGGGTCGAGCCGGTGCTGGGCACCGAGCCCATGCCACGCTGGGCGAGCGGGCTCGAACTCGGCGCGCTGGTGAACTGGTTGAAGTAGGCGAGGCCGTTGTCGCCGAAGTTGTCGTGGGCGTTCTGGTAGACCTTCCAGCTGACACCCGCGTTCTGCAGGGTCTCGGCGTAGGTCTGCCAGTGCAGGCCCGACTCGGAGCCGCCGTCGTAGGCCGGGCCGCCCGCGGTGGCGGCCGGGTCGATCGTGCCGGACCACAGGTAGGTGCGGTTGGGGCCGGTGGCCGAGAGGATCGAGCAGTGGTACGCGTCGCAGATGGTGTAGGCGTCGGCCAGCGCGTAGTGGAAGGGTATGTCCTCGCGGGCCATGAAGCCCATGGTCCGGTCCGACCCCTTGGCGGCGATCCAGGAGTCCATCCTCCCGTTGTTCCACGCCTTGTGCTGGGTGGACCACGAGTGGTCGAGCGAACCGTCGCACTGCGCCAGCTGCTCGGCGCTCACGCCCCACCACCAGGTCCTGGTCTTGCTGAGCTGCCAGGGGTACTGCCGCCCGCTGCCGTTCGGCTGGTTGAACACGCTGGTGCCGCCCGCGATCTGGAGGGCGGTGCGGTCGCCGAACCCGCGCACGCCCTTCAGCGTGCCGAAGTAGTGGTCGAAGCTGCGGTTCTCCTGCATCAGCACCACGACGTGCTTGACGTCGCGGATCGTCCCCGTCGTGGTGGTGGACGCGCTCGACAGCACCGCGGGCAGCGCCGCCGTGTCCAGCCCGATGGCCGCGCCGAGGGCGGCGGCCGATCCGAGGAAGGTACGACGGGTGACGGGTGACAAGTGACGCCTCCGGGAAGTGTGGACAACCCCACTCCGGCCGGTGTTGCGGCAGCCGGGTGGCGGAGCAGTTATACCGGACGGCCGGCGGGCGGACGTCCGCGGCCCCGGCCCGGTCACCGACCGCCGGGTCGCACCGCCCGCGGCTCCCCCGGCTCCCGACCGACGGTGCCGATGAAGTCCAGCAGCCGCTCGTTCACCACCTCGGGCCGCTCCAGGTTCAGCCCGTGCCCGGCCCGTTCCACGATCTCCGACCGCACGCCCGGGATCAGCGCCGTGACCCGCTCCACCACCTGACGCGGACGCAGCAGCGCGCTGCGCCTGCCGACCAGCACCAGCGCGGGCAGCCGGACGGAGGCCAACTCCTCGTCCGTGAACGGCCGGGCTGGCGGGCGGCGGCTCGGCTGGTAGCTGCGCATGGCGAGCATCAGCGGCGCGATCATCTCGCGTGGTGCGCTGAGCGCCGGGTTGGCCAGCAGCCGGCCCACCGCCGGGCGCAGCCGCGGCGGGGCGAGCATGCCGAACAGGCCGCCGACCATGTGGACGTAGAACCGCGCGGGCACCTTCTCGATCCCGCCCGGGTCCAGCAGGGTGACGGAGGCGAGCCGTTGGGGTGCGTGGACGGCCTGGTTGAGGGTCAGCCAGCCGCCGTACGAGACGCCGACCAGGTGGATCCGGTCCAGCCCGAGCCCGGCGAGGACCTCCCCGAGCCAGGCCGCGTTCTCCTGCGACCCCGCGGCGACGGCCCGCTGCACGCTGCGGCCGGGGTCGTCGAGCGTGTCGATCGCGTACACGGGGTGGTGTTCGCCGAGCGCGGCGATCTGCGGGTACCAGTTGGACGGGTGCCCGGCATGGCCGTGCAGCAGCACGATCGGCTCGCCGTCGGTCGGCCCGTAGTGGTGGACGTGGACGGTGCCGTAGCCGGTCTCGACGTCGAGTTCCCGGCGCGGGCCGGGCCACAGCTCCATCGCCCGGTCGTACGCGTCGAGGAACTTCGCCCTCGTCGCCTCGCTGGTGAAGTGTCCGACGCTGGTCCTGGTCATGATCCCTCCCGGTTTGATGGTATGGTTGTACCACAAAAACATCCGGAAGGAACCCGATGCCGAAGCTGGTGGATCACGAGGAACGACGGGTCCACATCATCGACGCCCTGCTCCGCTCGGCGGCGAGCAGCGGCCTGCACTCCGTCACCATGCGCTCGGTGGCGGTCGAGGCGGGCGTCTCGGTGCGGCTGGTCCAGTACTACTTCGACACCAAGGAGCAGTTGCTCCTCGCCGCCATGACCCGTCTCGCCGCCCGCATGGGCGAGCGGGTCCAGCGCCGCGTCCGCGCCACCGGCGCCGGCACCGACCCGCGCGGCATCGTCGAGGCCGTGCTGCTCGAAGCCGTCCCCACCGACGAGGAGAGCCGGGCCTTCCACCTCATCTACACCGAGTACGCCGTACTCTCCGTCACCGACCCCGCGCTCGGCGGCCGGCCCTTCCTCGCGGCCCCCGACGAGATGGAGGCCTTCCTGGTCGCCCAGCTGACGGCCGCCCGGCGGGCCGGCACCGCCGATCCCCGACTGGACGCCCGTCAGGAGGCCGTCGTCCTGCTCGCCGTCTCCGCCGGCCTCGGGCTGAGCGTCCTGCTCGGCCAGCGGACGGCGGACGACGCGACCGCCGTCCTCCGCTACCACCTCGGCCGGGTCTTCCCGGGCTGACGGCGGCTCGGCTCCCGAGCAGAACGGCGGACGGACGACGGCGGTCGGACGACGGCGGAGCCGGTTGCGGCACGCCCCCTGCCGCGACACCTCCCGACCATCGGCTCGCGACCCGGTCCCGCGGGTGGCGCGGCCACGGGCGTCCGACTGCTCGCGCCCAGGCCCGGCGCCCGTTCAGGCCCCGGTTCCGGCCTCGGCCCCTGCTCCCGCTCCCGCTCCAGCCCCCGCTCCGGCGAGGAGCGCGTGCACGGTGGCGGCCATGGTGCGGCGCGCCTGCTCGGTGCTCAGCCCGCTGCTGCGCCAGTGGTACCAGGCGCTCCACGTGGTCACCGCGTCCAGCCCGTGGAGCAGGTCCGTACGTGCGGACTCCGGCAGCGCGTCGAGCTCTGCGGCGAAGATCTGGGTGAGCCGCAGGCGGGCGAAGTCCAGCATCTGCTGGACTGCCTCCTGGATCCGCGGGGACGGGTTCTCCAGCCGCATGACGGCCAGCCTGGCCGGGGTGGCGCCCTCCAGGATGCGCGCCCGCTGTTCCGTGAGGGCGGCCACCCGCAGCTCGCGCGGCCCTTCGGTGGGAAGCGGCCTGATCTGGGCCGCGAGCTGCTCCAGACGGCGGTTGACGGCGACTTCGGCCAGTTCGGCCATGTCCGCGAAGTGGTGGAACACCAGCCGGCGCGACACCCCCGCCCGCTCGGCCACCTTGTCGGCGGGGAAGTGCGCCTGGTTCTCGTCGATCAGCGACAGCATCGCGTCGGCGATCTTCTCGCGGGTCTGCCGCCCGCGTTCCGTCCGCCCGTCGGTGACGGGCACGGCGGCTTCGGTCCGCTTCACGTGGGCTCCTCCGCCCTCTCGTTGACATTCTTGCACCGCGAGTGCAAGTGTACGCATTGCACGGTGAGTGCAACTAGTTTGGGCGGGCCCGCAGACTGCCCGCCGCGCGAGGAAGGGCTGTCCACCGCCGATGTTCACCTCCGTGGGGCGCTGGTGCGCCCGCAGACCCAGGCGGGTCATCGCCGCCTGGCTGCTGCTGGCGGCCGCCGCGCTCAGCGCCGTCGCGACGTTCGGGCGCGTCACCAGCGAGGCCGTCTCCATCCCCGGCAGCGACAGCCAGGCCGCTCGGGACATCGCCGACCGCGCGTTTCCCGCCTCCGCCTCCGGCAAGCAGCCCGTCCTGCTCCACACCCCGGCCGGCGCGGCCCCGCTGACCGCCTCCGACACCGCCGCCGCGGTCCGCAGCGCGGCGGCGGCCATCGCGGCGGTCCCGCACGTGGTCGCCGTCACCACGCCCTACGACCCGGCCGACGCCACGGCCATGAGCGGCGACGGCCACACCGCCTACCTCTCGGTCGAACTCGACGTCTCCGGGCGGGACGTGACGCCCGCGATGACGGACGCCGTGCTCGCCGCGGCGGCGCCGGCCACGGCCGCCGGCATCGCGGTGACCCCGGGCGGCTCCCTGGCCGCCGCAGTCGACCGGGGCAGCACCGGCCGCAGCGAGGCCATCGGCCTCGGCACCGCCCTGGTGATCCTCACCCTCTCCCTCGGCAGCCTCCTCGCCGCCGGACTGCCGCTGCTCGCCGGGGTGATCGGCCTCGGCATCGCCCTGCCCGTCCTCGGCCTCGTCGGCCACCTGATGGACGTGCCCGAGGCCGGCGAGACCATCGCCGCCATGATCGGGCTGGGCGTCGGCATCGACTACACCCTCTTCGGCCTGACCCGCTTCCGGGAACTCCGCGCCGCCGGGGTCGGGATCGAGGAAGCGGCCGTGCGCACCACCGCAGGCTCCGGCAAGTCCGTCGCCTTCGCCGGCAGCGCCGTCGTCGCGGCCCTCGCCGGGCTGGCCCTGGGCGGGCTCCCCCTGCTGTACGCGCTGGCCCTCGCCCCGGCGATCGCCGTGGTGACGGCGCTGGGCGTGAACCTCACGCTCCTGCCCGCGGCCCTGGTGCTGCTCGGCGGGCGGCTGACACCCAGGCCGCCCACGGCCTCCGTCCCCGCCGGGCGCCCGCGCGGCTGGGGACGGATCGCCGCCCTGGTCGCGGCCAGGCCCTGGCCCCTGCTGCTGGCCGGCCTGGCCCTGCTCGGTGTCCTCGCCGCCCCCGCGGCCCACCTCCACCTGGGCCAGCTGGACGCCGGAAGCAAGGCTTCCGGCAGCATGAGCCGCACCTCGTACGACCGGATGGCCGCGGCTTTCGGCCCGGGTTCCAACGGCGTGCTCCAGATCGTCGACGTCCTGCCCTCCACCGCTCAGCCGACCGCAGGGAGCACCGCCCAGCCGACCACGGGACCCAACGACCCGCGCCTGGCGGCCGTGACCGCCGCGCTGCGCGGAGCCGACGGCGTCGCCTCCGTCAGCCCGCCCTCGCTCGCCGCCGACGGCCGCACCGCCCGCTGGCAGGTCACCCCGGCCGCCGCGCCGTCCGACCCCGCCACCACCGCACTCGTCCACCGCCTGCGCGCGGGCGTACTGCCCCGGGCCACCGCCGGGACCGGCCAGCAGCTGCACGTCGGCGGCACCCCCGCCGCCCAGGCGGACCTCAACGCGCGGATCGCCCAGCGGATGCCGCTCGTCGTCGGCTTCGTCCTGACCGTCGCCGGACTTCTCCTGCTGCTGGCCTTCCGCTCGCCCGTCGTCGCCGTGAAGGCCGCCGTGATGAACCTGGTTTCGGTCGCCGCCGCCTACGGCGTGCTCACCGCGGTCTTCCAGCACGGCCTGGGCGCCCGGCTGATCGGCCTGGACGGCGCCGTCCCGATCCCCGGGTACGTGCCCCTGCTGATGTTCGCCGTTCTCTTCGGCCTGTCCATGGACTACGAGGTCTTCCTGCTCAGCGCCGTGCGCGAGGGCTACCTGCGGGAACGGGACAACCGCCGCGCCGTGGTCGCGGGGCTCAGCAGCACCGGACGGATCATCAGCTCGGCGGCTCTGATCATGGTCGCCGTCTTCCTCAGCTACCTGCTCTCCGACGACCCCGTCGTCAAGATGTTCGGCATCGGCCTGGCGAGCGCCGTCGCCCTGGACGCGACCGTCGTCCGCGGCCTGCTCGTTCCCGCCACCATGGTCCTGCTCGGCGACGGCAACTGGTGGCTGCCCCGCTGGCTCGACCGCCTGCTCCCGCACGTCGACATCGAGGGCGACGGCCATCCCACGCAGCCGGATGGCGCCGATGCGCCGGCTGCCGTGATCGAGTCCCGGTGAGCCCTGCGGATCCCGGACCCCGCCCGCCCCGAAGCCACTCCCTGACCCACACCCACACTCACACTCACACCCGAACCCGAACCACCCATCAGGAGCACGTCCCCATGCACAGCCACGTCCGCCGCGGTCTTCCGATGCTCACGGCCCTCGGCCTGACCGTCGGGGTCACCGCCCTCGCGGCGCCCGCCGCCCACGCCGAGCCCGACTGCGGGCGCGCCCCGGTCCAGTACTCCGTCGACGGCGGCGCCCACTGGACGAACGACGCCACCATGCCCGCCGAGTCCGGCAGCGTCCAGGTCCGGCTGGCCGGGGTGCCCACCGCGGGCTGCGACTACCACGTCTCGCTGGGCTCGTACGCGACGCAGGGCGCGACCTGGGCCACCTCCGGTCAGCAGACCTTCCTCGGCTGGGCGACCACGACCCTCACCCGCGAGCACTACCGGGACACCCTCGACGTCACCGGTCACCTGCCGCGGTGCTACGGCGAGTTGGCCCTCTACTCGGTCGGCGAGAAGTACGACGGGAGCGACAGCGACCACCCGCTGCCGCACTACCCGGACGAGCCGTTCTCCGGTCTGGGCATCGCCTCCTGGAACGGCGGCACCGCCTGCGCCCCGACGCCGACGCCCACCGCGGCTCCCACGAGCGCCGCCCCGACACCGACGCCCACCGCCGCCCCGGCCACCAGCGCGGCGGTCCCGACGCCGCCCCCGGGCGGGCCGACCGCGTCGCCGCGGGCCGACCAGCGGACCCCGGCCGCGGCAACGGCGACGCCGACCGCGACGGCCACCGCCGCTCCGGCGCTGGCCGCCACGGGCGCCGACGACGGCCTCCTGATCGCCGCCGGGGTCGCCGCAGCAGCCCTGGTGGCCGCCGGCGGCGCGGCGGCGTACGTCGGCCGACGCCGCTGACGGCACGACAACCTCCTCTTCTCCCGCCCGGCTTCACCCAGGGCAGAACGCCGCGCCCTTCCCCCGGCGCCCCGAATCCCTAGGCTGAAGGGGTGAGCACTCAAGCGCCGAACGAAGCCCGCGTCATTCCGCTGCGTCCGCAGACCTCGCCGCCCGGTTCCGGTGGGACGAACGGTACGCCCCAGGCACCCGCGCCGAAGGAACCCCTCTGGCGCGACCTCATCGGTGACGTCCTGCGGCGCGAACGGCTCGCCCAGGAGCGCACGTTGAAGGACGTCGCGGAGGAGGCCCGGATCTCGATGCCGTACCTGTCCGAGCTGGAGCGGGGCCGCAAGGAGGCCTCCTCCGAGGTGCTCGCGGCCGCCGCCAAGGCCCTCGGGCTCGGCCTCGGCGACCTGCTGTCCCTCGCCCAGGACGAACTGGTCCGGCACAGCACCCGCAGCCAGTCGGCCCACCGCCGGTCGGCACCGTCAGCGCGGACCAACGGCCTCTGCCTGGCCGCCTGACCGACACCGGTGGGCCGGTACACCCCCGTGGTACCGGCCCACCTTGCTCGGGTCAGGCGAACGCGAGCCGCCGGCTCAGCACCTCGTCCGCCAGCCCGTACGCGACCGCCTCCTCGGCGGTGAGCACCTTCTCCCGGTCCATGTCCGCACGCAGCGTCGCCACGTCGTGCCCGGTGTGCCGGGACAGCACCTCCTCCACCTGGGAGCGGATCCGGACCATCTCCTTGGCCGCGAGGCTGAGGTCGGAGACCATCCCCTGCCGTCCGCCGCTGGCCGGCTGCCCGAGCAGCACCCGCGCGTGCTGGAGCACGAACCGCCGCCCGGGATCGCCGCCCGCCAGCAGCACCGCCGCCGTCGAGGCCGCCTGGCCCACGCAGAAGGTGGAGATCGGTGCCTGCACGAAGGTCATGGTGTCGTAGATCGCCATCAGCGAAGTGAACGCTCCACCCGGCGAGTTGAGATAGATCGAGATCTCGCGCTCCGGGTTCTCCGACTCCAGGTGCAGCAGCTGCGCGATGACCACGTTGGCGACCCCGTCGTCGATCTCGGTGCCGAGGAAGATGATCCGCTCGTTCAGCAGCCGGCTGAAGACGTCGTAGGACCGCTCGCCCTGCGCGGTCCGCTCGATGACGTACGGAACCGTGTACGACCCCATGTCACAGCCCCATCCGTCGACGCGACGAGGCCGGGCGGATGTCGGCCACCGACTCCACCACCCGGTCCACCAGCCCGTACTCCACGCCCTGCTCCGCCGTGAACCAGCGGTCCCGGTCGCCGTCCCGGGCGATCGTCTCCTCGCTCTGCCCGGTGTGCTCGGCGGTGATCCGCTCGATGGTCCGCTTGGTGAACTCCAGGTTCTCCGCCTGGATCTCGATGTCCGCGGCCGTCCCGCCGATGCCCGCCGAGGGCTGGTGCATCATGATCCGCGCGTTCGGCAGCGCGAACCGCTTGCCGCGCGCCCCCACCGTGAGCAGGAACTGCCCCATGCTGGCCGCGAACCCCATCGCCAGCGTGGACACGTCGTTCGGGATCAGCCGCATGGTGTCGTAGATCGCGAGCCCGGCCGTGACCGACCCACCCGGGCTGTTGATGTAGAGGCTGATGTCGCTGCGCGGGTCCTCCGCCGACAGCAGCATCAGCTGCGCGCACACCCGGTTCGCCGACACGTCGTCGACCTGCGTGCCCAGCAGCACGATCCGCTGCGCGAGCAGCTGCGCCGCGAGGTGGTCGTCGAACGCGCTGGGCCGGGTGTCGCCCTGCTCCGCGCGGGGCGCGTTGAATGGAATCATCTGGTCCCTCCTGGTCGAGGCGAAGATGCCGTCGACCCCACTCTCACCCCCGACCGGGCCAGCCGGCCGATTTCTCTGCCCGCCGCAGATTCGCCGAGGGCAGAGCCTCAGACCGCCACGGCCGGCTGTCCCGCGGGTCGCCGGAAGTCGCCGTGGAACACCTCCCGCACGTGCCACTCCCGATGGCGGTCCGCGACCGGCGGATTACCCGGCTGCGGACCGATGACGGGTCGTCCGGCGAGCGCGAGCACGTGCTGGCGGCTGGCCTCGCTGCGGCCGACGAACCGTTGGGAGACCAGGATGCGGTGCCCCTCCCCCACCCCCAGCACGCCCTTGTCGAAGAGCTTGTGGTGCAGCGAGCACAGGCACAACCCGTTGTCGACCGCGTCCGGCCCGTCGTGCGACCACCAGCGCACGTGGGCGGCCTCCAGACCGACCGTGCTCGCGCCGAGGGCGCCGTCGTAGCCGCAGAACGCGCACTGGAACTCGTAGGCGGTGAGTATCAGTTCCCGCATCCGCCGGTCCCGCTGCCGCCGGGCCGCACCTCGCACGATCCCGGTCCCGGCCTCCTCCAGGTCGAGCCCGACGGCCTCGCAGAGGTCCTCGTGCAGGGAGGGCGGGAAGTGGGCGTCCAGCAGCACCCGGGCCATCCGGCCCAGCAGCGCCGGTTCCCGGCCGAGCGCAGCCCGCAGTTCGGCCGCGAGCCGCCCGGTGGCCCCGCTCGACCGCAGCACCCCGATCCCGGTGCCGGGGCTCCCCGGTCCCCGGTCGGTGCGGACCTCCCAGACGCCGTCGCTGACCAGGTGGTGGAACGGGTACGCGGGTGTGGTCGCGTGCGACGGCCCGTACTCGACGAGCAGCCGCTTCAGTTCCTCCTCGACCGCGCTGTAGCGCAACTCCCCGTCCGCGTCCCGCTGGTAGCTGCCCAGAGCGTAGAGCAGCAACAGCGGCTTGTGCGGCGCGCGGACGCCCTTGTTCGTCCAACGCCTCAGCCCTGCCACCCGATCCAGCCAGTCCATGCCGGTCAGCGTAGTGGCGGCCCTTGTTAGCCTGATCATCATGTTGAGGAGAAGTGCGGATTCCCGTCCCCAACTGGCCCTGATCACCGCCAGTTTCGTCAGCAGGGTCGGGAACGGCCTCTTCAACACCGCAGCCGTCCTGTACTTCACGCTGGTCGTGCACCTGCCCGCCACCCAGGTGGGCGCGGGACTGACGATCGCGGGCCTCTGCGGCCTGGCGGCCGGCATACCGGCGGGGAACCTGGCCGACCGGTACGGGCCGCGCGCGGTCTGGCTGACGGCCCTCGGCGTGCAGGCGGCCACCATGGCGGCCTTCGTCCTCATCGACAGCTGGCTCGCGTTCACCCTCGTCGCCACCCTGGACCGGCTCGCCGCCACGGCCGCTGGTGCGGCGGGCGGTGCGCTCGTCGCACGGGTCGGCGGCGAGCGCCCGGCCGCCTTCCGGGCCCGGCTGCGCACCTTCGTCAACCTCGGCGTGGTCGTCGGCACCCTGGGGGCGGCCGTCGCGCTCCAGATCAACACCCGCCCCGCCTACACCGCACTGATCCTCGCCAACGCCGCCAGCTTCGCCGGAGCCGCACTGATCGCCCTCCTGGGCGTGCCGAACTACCGGCCGCTGCCCCGGCCGAAGGAGCACCGCCAGTGGTCCGTCCTCGCCGACCGGCCGTACATGACCTTCGTCGCGCTCTACAGTGCGATGGGGCTGCAGTACCAGGTGATTTCGCTGCTGCTGCCGATCTGGCTCAGCAGCCACACCGATGCGCCCCGCTGGACGGTGGCGGCGGTGTACGCGATCAACAGCGGGGTGTGCGTACTGCTGCAGAGCCGGCTCGGGTCGAAGGTGGAGACCCCGAAGCAGGGCGGCCGTGCGTTCCGCCTCGCGGGGCTCCTGTTCCTGCTCAGCTGCCCGCTGATGGCGCTGACGGCAGACGTTCCCGCGTGGGTCGCACCGGCGCTCACGGTGCTCGCGGTGTCCATCCACAGCGTGGGAGAGGTGTGGGAGTCCTCCGGCGGCTACGCGCTCGGGTACGGACTCGCCCCCGACCACGCCCAGGGCCAGTACCAGGGCTTCGTCGGCATCGGCTTCGACGCGGGCCAGGCCCTCGCCCCGCTGGTCCTCACCGGGGCGGTACTCGCCCTCGGGCACACCGGCTGGCTCCTCCTGGGCGCCCTGTTCGCGGCCGTGGGCGCGGCAGGACCCCCGGTCACCGCGTGGGCGGAGCACACCCGGCTAGGCCGGTCCTTCGCACATGACGAGTTCGGATGAACTGGTGATGCGACCGGTACCCCGGTGGGGTGCTGGTCGTTGAGCCTGGTGTGCCGAT
>NZ_JBSFGK010000113.1:0-22460 GCF_053596495.1 Kitasatospora sp. NPDC001683 | reverse complement strand
GATCTCGGCGCGGCCTACTCCGCCCGTCTCGCCGGTGGGGCTCCCGGGTGGGAGCCGTTGCCGGTGCAGTACGCGGACTACGCGTTGTGGCAGCGCGAGTTGCTCGGTGGGGAGGGTGAGGCGGGCAGTCTGGCTCAGCGTCAGCTGGCGTACTGGTCGGACACGCTCGCGGAGTTGCCCGAGGAACTCGCCCTGCCGGTGGACCGGCCCCGTCCGGCGCAGGCCAGTCACCGGGGTGGCACCGTCGCGCTCGACTGGGACGCCGATCTCCATCAGGCGCTGCGGGCTCTGGCCCGTGAGAACCAGGCCAGTGTGTTCATGGTGGTGCACACCGCTCTGGCCGCGCTCCTGAACTGTGTCGGTGCGGGGGAGGACATCCCGATCGGTACGCCCATCGCCGGACGTACCGACGACAACCTCGACGACCTCGTCGGTTTCTTCGCCAACACCCTCGTCCTGCGCACGGACGTGTCGGGTGCGCCGACCTTCCGTGAGCTCCTGCACCGGGTCCGTGGTGCCGATCTCGCGGCCTACGCGCACCAGGACACGCCGTTCGAGCGGTTGGTGGAGCTCGTCAATCCCGCCCGTTCCATGGCCCGTCATCCCCTGTTCCAGGTGATGCTCGCCTTCCAGAACACCCCCGAGGTCACCCTCGACCTCCAGGGCCTCACCTTCACCCTCGAACCCGTCGACCTCGGCATCGCCAAGTTCGACCTGCTGTGGAGCCTGAGGGAGCGCCCGGACGCCGGCGGTGTCGACGGGCTCCTCGAATACAGCACGGACCTCTTCGACGCCGCGACCGCGACCACCCTGGCGCGCCGGCTGGAGCGGGTGCTGCGCACGGCGGTCGCCGACCCCGACCGCCCGATCGCCCTGGTGGACCTCCTCGACGAGGACGAGCGCCGGCAGGTCCTGGTGGACTGGAACGACACCGACGCGCAGGTGACCCCGACGCCCCTGCCGGAGCTGTTCGAGGCGCAGGCCGCCCGCACCCCCGAGGCGACCGCCGTGCTGTACGACGGACAGCCGCTGAGCTACGCCGAGCTGAACGCCCGCGCGAACCGCCTGGCGCGTCTGCTGGTCGACCGTGGCGTCGGCCCGGAGTCGGTGGTGGCCCTGTCGCTGCCGCGCTCGGCCGAGCTGGTGACCGCCGCGCTGGCCGTGCTGAAGGCCGGCGGCGCCTACCTGGCCGTCGACCCCGACTACCCCGCCCAGCGGGCCGGCTTCATGTGCGCGGACGCCGCGCCGGTCGGCGTGCTGACCGCGGGCGGCTCGGACGGCCGGATCCCGGCGGAGCTGACCCGCTGGCGGCTGGACGACCCGGCCGTGGGCGCGGAGCTGGCCGGGTACTCGCCGGCCGACCTGACCGACGCCGAGCGCCGGACCGCGCTGCGCACCGGCCACCCGGCCTACGTGGTCTACACGTCCGGCTCGACCGGAACGCCCAAGGGCGTCCTGGTCAGCCACCACGGTCTGGCCGCCCTCGCCCTCTCCCACCGGGAGGCCCTCGGTCTGGACGGCGGGTCCCGGGTGCTGCAGTTCGCCTCGCTCAGCTTCGACGCCTCGGCCTGCGAGCTGGTCATGACGCTGTTGTCCGGCGCCACCCTGGTGGTCCCGCGCCCGGACCAGGCCGTCGGCGAGGCCGTCGTGGAGCTCGTCGTCGAGACCGGGGTGACGCACGCGATGCTGCCGCCCGCCTTCCTCGCCACCCTCGATCCGGAGCGGATGACCACCCTGCGCGGCCTGATCACCGGGGGCGAGGCCTGCCCGCCCGAGGTCACCGCCCGCTGGTCGGACGGCCGGACGATGCTGAACGCCTACGGCCCCACCGAGTCGACGGTGTGCGCGAGCCTGAGCCGGCCGCTGTCCGGGGCGGTCGTCGCACCGATCGGCCGACCGGTGGCCAACACCCGCGCGTTCGTGCTCGGCCCGGGTCTGCGTCCCGTTCCCGTCGGCGTGGTGGGCGAGCTCTACCTGGCCGGTGACGGCCTGGCGCGCGGCTACCTCGGCCGGCCGGGGCTGACCGGTGAGCGCTTCGTGGCCGATCCCTTCGGCGAGCCCGGCTCCCGGATGTACCGCACCGGTGACCTGGCCCGCTGGACCCGCGACGGCGAACTCGTCTTCGCCGGCCGGGCGGACGACCAGGTGAAGCTGCGCGGTTTCCGGATCGAGCTCGGCGAGATCGAGGCCGTCCTGGTCCGCCACCCCGCCGTCGCCCGCGCCACCGTGCTGGTCCGCGAGGACCAGCCCGGTGACAAGCGCCTGGTCGGCTACGCCGTCCCCCGCGACGGCGCCGCTCCGGACCCGGCCGAGCTGCGCTCCCACGTCGCCGCCGCGCTGCCGGACTACATGGTGCCCGCGGCCGTCGTGGTGGTGGACTCGATCCCGCTGTCCCGCACCGGCAAGGTGGACCGCGCGGCCCTGCCCGCGCCCCGGTTCGACACGCTCGGCTCGGGCCGTGGCCCCCGGACCGCCCGTGAGGAGGTCCTCTGCGCGCTCTTCGCCGAGGTGCTCGGCCTGGAGAAGGTCGGCATCGACGACAGCTTCTTCGACCTCGGCGGGCACTCGCTGCTCGCCACCCGCCTGGTCAGCCGGGTCCGCTCGGTGCTGGACCTCGAACTGCCCCTCGCGGTGCTGTTCGAGGCGCCGACGGTGGCCGCGGTCGCGGCTTACGCCGGCGCCGGGGCGCCGCCCCGACCGGCGCTCGAGCGCGGACCGCGACCGGACGTGCTGCCGCTGTCCTTCGCCCAGCACCGGCTGTGGTTCCTGGGCCGGCTGCACGAGGCGGACGCCATCTACAACATGCCGGTTCCGCTGCGGCTGACCGGCACGGTCGACCGGCCCGCGCTTCAGGCGGCGCTGGACGACCTGCTGGCCCGGCACGAGTCCCTGCGCACCCTGCTCGTCGAGGTCGACGGGCGTGCGGAGCAGCGGGTGCTCGACGCCGACCGGACGCCGTTCCCGCTGAGCTTCGTCGAGGCCACGGAGGCGGAGCTGCCCGAGCTGGTCACCGCCGCGGCACGGGCCGGCTTCGACCTGGCCACCGAACTGCCGGTGCGGGCCTCGCTGTTCAGCTTCGGGCCGGACGAGCACGTGCTGCTGCTGTCGCTGCACCACAGCGCCGCCGACGGCTGGTCGCTGGCCCCGCTGGCCCGTGACCTGGGCGAGGCCTACACCGCGCGGCTGGCCGGCGGGGCGCCCGCCTGGGAGCCGCTGCCGGTGCAGTACGCGGACTACGCCCTGTGGCAGGGCGAGCTGCTCGGCGACGAGAACGATCCCGAGAGCCTCGCCCACCGCCAACTCGCCTACTGGCGCGAGGTCCTGGCCGACCTGCCCGAGGAGCTGGCACTGCCGGTCGACCGGCAGCGGCCGGCGGTGGCCAGCCACCGTGGCGGGCGCATCGCCGTGGCGTGGGACGCCGAGCTGCACCGGGCCGCGGTGGAGCTCGCCCGCACGACCGCCACCAGCGTGTTCATGGTCGTGCAGGCGGCCCTGGCCACCCTGCTGACCAGGCTCGGCGCCGGCGAGGACATCCCCGTCGGCAGCCCCATCGCGGGCCGGACCGACGAGGCGTTGGACGGCCTCATCGGGTGCTTCACCAACACCGTCGTCCTGCGCACGGACACCTCCGGCAACCCCGGCTTCCGGGAGCTGCTGGGCCGCGTGCGGGCGACGAACCTGGGTGCCTACACCCACCAGGACCTGCCGTTCGAGCGCCTGGTGGAGGTGCTCAACCCGGTCCGGTCGCTGTCCCGGCAGCCGCTGTTCCAGGTGCTGCTGGCCTTCCAGAACACGCCCGAGGTGGCGCTGCGGCTGCCCGGCGTGGACGTCGGGCTGGAGCCGGTCGAGGTCGGTGTGGCCAAGTTCGACCTGTCGCTGAGCCTGCACGAGTCGTACGGCGAGGACGGCGAGGCCGGCATCGAGGGCATGCTGGAGTACAGCACCGACCTGTTCGACCACGCGAGCGCGGAACTGCTGGTCGCCCGGCTGTCCCGGCTGCTGCGCGCGGTGCTGGCCGATCCGGACCGCCCGATCGGTCTGATCGACGTCCTCGGTGACGCCGAGCGGAACCAGGTGCTCCGGGAGTGGAACGACACCGCGGTGGCCCTGCCCGCGCAAGCGTCCACGGTGCACCAGGTCTTCGCGGACCACGCGCGCCGACAGCCGCAGGCGGTCGCCGTCCGGGCGGGGTCGCGGGAGCTGACCTTCGGCGAGCTGGACGCGCGTGCCGACCGGCTGGCGAGGCGCCTGATCGAGCTCGGCGTCCGGCCCGAGGACCGGGTCGCGGTGCTGACCGAGCGCTCGGTCGAGCTGGTGGTCTGCCTGCTCGGTGTGCTCAAGGCGGGCGCGGCCTACGCGCCGCTGCACGAGGGCTATCCGGCCGAGCGGATGCAGCACGTGCTGCGGCGTTCGGGGGCGCGGGTCCTGCTCACCGACCGCGCCTGGCACGAGCGCGGGGTGCCGCGGGCCGAGCAGGTCGTGGTGGTCGAGGAGGACGACCGGCTGGTGGCCGACGGGTCTGCCGCCCCGGCCGTCCCGGCGCACCCCGAGCAGGCGGTGTACGTCATGCACACCTCGGGCTCCACGGGCGAGCCCAAGGGCATCACCATCACCCACCGCGCCCTGCTGGAGCTGGTCCTCGACCCGCGCTGGGAGCCGGGCCACCAGGACCGCGTCCTGATGCACGCGCCGTACGCCTTCGACATCGCCAACTACGAGCTGTGGATACCGCTGCTGACCGGCGGCCAGGTCGTGCTGGCCCCGCCCGGAGACCTCGACGTCGCCGAGCTGAAGCGGCTGATCGTCGAGGAGCGGATCACCGGGGTGCACTTCACCGCCGGGCTCTTCCGGGTCGTCGCGGACGACCTGGCGGACTCCCTCGGCGGGGTCCGGGAGATCCTCACCGGTGGTGACGTGGTCTCGGTGGCCGCCGTCGAGAGCGTGCTGCGGGCCGCCCCGCACGTCGTGGTCCGGCACCTGTACGGGCCGACGGAGATCACCCTGTGCGCCACCCAGCACCGGGTCACCGCCCCGACGGAGCTGGGCGACCGGCTGCCGATCGGCCGGCCGATGGCCAACACCCGGGTGTACGTGCTGGACGGCGCGCTGTCCGCGGTACCGGTGGGAGTCGCGGGCGAGCTGTACATCGCGGGCGCCGGCCTGGGCCGGGGCTACCTCGACCGGCCGGGCCTGACCGGCGAGCGCTTCGTGGCCGACCCGTTCGGCGAGCCGGGCGAGCGGATGTACCGCACCGGCGACCTGGCGCGCTGGCGGCCGGACGGCACGCTGGAGTTCGTCGGCCGGGCCGACGACCAGGTGAAGATCCGCGGCTTCCGGGTCGAGCCCGGCGAGATCGAGGCCGTGCTCGGCCGGCACCCCGGGGTCGCGCAGAACGCGGTGATCGTCCGTGAGGACCGGCCGGGCGACCAGCGTCTGGTGGCGTACGTGGTCGCGGCCGGCGACAAGGGGGACGACGGCTCCGAGCGCCCGGCGGCGAGCCGGCGAACCGGCGAGGACGGACCGGCGACGGACGGCCTCGACCCGGCGGAGCTGCGCACCTTCGTCGGCACCGTGCTGCCCGACTACATGGTGCCCGCGGCCGTCGTGGTACTGGACGCGCTGCCGCTGACGCCCAACGGGAAGCTGGACCGCAAGGCGCTGCCGGCCCCCGCGGCGCGTCCGCTGGGTTCCGGCGGGG
Organism: Kitasatospora sp. NPDC001683; assembly: GCF_053596495.1. Classification (NCBI taxonomy): domain Bacteria; kingdom Bacillati; phylum Actinomycetota; class Actinomycetes; order Kitasatosporales; family Streptomycetaceae; genus Kitasatospora; species Kitasatospora sp. NPDC001683. Next base: position 16,762 of record NZ_JBSFGK010000113.1, on the reverse strand, counting down.
CGCCGCGGAACGCGCGGGAGGAACTGCTGTGCGCGCTGGTCGGGGAGGTCCTCGGGCTCGGCACGGTCGGCGTCCACGACAACTTCTTCGAGCTCGGCGGCGACAGCATCGGCTCCATCCAACTGGTCAGCCGGGCCCGCGCGGCCGGGCTGGCGCTGACCCCGAAGGACGTCTTCCAGGCCAAGACGGTGGCCCAACTCGCCATCGTGGCGGGCGAGGTGGTCGTCCGGGCCGCCGACGACGGCGTCGGTCCGGTCCCGCTCACCCCGGTCATGCACGACCTGCGGGCGCGCGGCGGCACGCTGGACGGCCTGCAGCAGTCGGTGCTGCTGCAGGTCCCCGCGGAGCTGACCCGGTCCGGGCTGACCACCGTGCTGCAGACGGTGCTGGACCACCACGACGTCCTGCGGCTGGAAGTCCTCGACGAGTCCTGGCAGCTGCGGACGCGGCCGGTCGGCGCGGTCGCCGCGGCGTCCCTGCTGCGGAGGGTGGACATCGCCGGGCTGGACGGGCCGGCGGCGCGCGCGCTGATGCGGGCCGAGGCCGAGGCCGCCAGTGCCCGGCTGGCCCCCGCCGACGGGGTACTGCTGCAGGCGGTCTGGTTCGACGCGGGTCGCGAGCGGTCCGGCCGGCTGCTGCTGGCCGTCCACCACCTGGCCGTGGACGGCGTTTCCTGGCGGATCCTGCTGCACGACCTGGCGGCCGCCTGGACCGCGGTCGCCGCCGGGCGCGAGCCTCGGCTGGAGCCGGTCGCCACGTCCTTCCGCCGCTGGGCGCGGACCCTCACCGAGGAGGCCGCGCGCCCCGCCAGGGTGGCGGAGCTCGCGTTCTGGGCCGGCCCGGACCCGGCACCGGAACCCCTGTTGGGGTCCCGGGCCCTCGACCCGGTCCGGGACACCACCGCCACCGCGCGTTCGCTCGCGGTGTCGCTGCCCGCGCCGGTCACCGAGGCCGTGCTGTCCGCGATCCCGGCGGCGTTCAACGCGGGGGTCAACGACGTCCTGCTGGCCGCGCTCGCCCTGGCGGCCGCCGCCCTGCGGGAGGACGCCGAGGGCGGACCGGTGCTCGTCGAGGTCGAGGGCCACGGCCGTCAGGACGACCTCGTGGACGGGCTCGACCTGTCCCGCACCATGGGGTGGTTCACCACGGTCTACCCGGTCCGGCTCGAGCCCGGAACGGTGGACTGGGACGACCTGTGGTCCGCCGGGCCCGCCGTCGGCCGGCTGCTCAAGCGGATCAAGGAGCAACTGCGCACGGTGCCGGACCACGGCCTCGGCTACGGGCTGCTGCGTCACCTGAACGCCGGGACGGCCGAGGCGCTGGCGGGGGTTCCCGCTCCGCAGATCGGCTTCAACTACCTGGGCCGGTTCGACGCCGCGGGACCGGGCGCCGACTGGGGCCTGGCACCGGAAGGCGTGCAGGACGACGCGGCGGGCCCGCCGTCGGACGGGGCGATGCCGCTGCGGCACGCGCTGGAGGTCAACGCCCTGGCACGGCCCGGGACCGACGGCGCCGAACTGCGCGCCGTCTGGACCTGGCCGGACGGTGTCCTGACCGAGCGGGACGCGCGGGTGCTCGCCGACACCTGGGTGCGGGTGCTGGAGGTCATGGCCCGGCACGTCGAGAGCGCCGATGCCGGTGGCGCCACCACGTCGGACTTCGATCTGGTCCAGCTGGACCAGGACGAGATCGACGAGTTCGAGAACGAGTTGATCGAGGACGGGGACCTGTGGTGAAGCGCGCACGGATCGAGGACATGCTGCCTCTCACGGCACTGCAGGAGGGGCTGCTCTTCCACTCCCTCTACGACCAGCAGGCCTCGGACGTCTACCACCTGCAGTTCGCCTTCGACCTGCGTGGGGAGCTGGACGCCGAGGCGCTCCACCGGGCGGCCACCGGCCTGCTGCGCCGGCACGCCAACCTGCGGGCGGCCTTCCGCCAGCGCCGCAACGGCGAGTCGGTGCAGGTCGTGCTGGACGAGGTGACCCTGCCCTGGCGCGTGGTCGACCTCTCCACGCTGCCCGTCGCACGGCGCGAGGAGGAGCTCGCGGCGATCCTCGCCGAGGACCGCGCGAAGCGCTTCGACGTCAAGAGCCCGCCGCTGATCCGCTGCCAGCTGGTGCGGCTCGGCGCACGGGAGCACCGGTTCGTGCTGACCAGCCATCACCTGCTGATGGACGGCTGGTCGGTGCCGCTGCTGCTGAACGAGCTGTTCACCATGTACGCCGACGGCGGCGACCACGCGCTGGCGCCGGTGCGGCCCTACCGCGACTACCTCCGCTGGCTGAGCCGCCAGGACCGGGCCGCGGCGGAGGCCGCCTGGCGCCGCCACCTCGGCACTCTGGAGGAGCCGACCCTGCTGGGCCCGGCCGGGGCCGGCCGCGAGACGGTGGTGCCGGACGAGGCGCTGGTCGACCTCGGCGCGGACCTGACCGCCCGCCTCACCGCGGTGGCCCGCCGCAACGGGCTGACGCTCAACACGGCCGTCCAGGGGGCCTGGGCGCTCGTGCTGTCCCGGCTGACCGGCCGCTCCGACGTGGTGTTCGGCGCGACGGTCTCCGGCCGCCCGGCCGACCTCGCCGGAGTCGAGTCCATGATCGGCCTCTTCGCCAACACGGTCCCGGTGCGGGTGCGGATGGACCCGGACCAGTCCCTGGCCGGGTTGCTGGCCGGACTGCAGCAGGAGCGTTCGGCCCTCGCCGACTACGAGCACCTCGGTCTCGGCGAGCTCCAGCAGCTCAGCGGCGTCCGCGCCGAACTGTTCGACTCGCTGTACGTGTTCGAGAACTTCCCGGCCCCGGCCGAGCGCGGCACCCCCGTCTACGAGGGCCTGACGCTGGCCGGCGCGGACGGCCAGGCCGCCGCCCACTACCCGCTGACGCTGACCGTCCTGCCCGGTGCGGCGCTACGACTGCGACTGGACTTCCGTGCCGACCTGTTCAGCCGGGCGACCGTGCTCGGTTGGGCGGACTGCCTGCGCCGGGTGCTGGAGGCGCTGGTGGCCGACCCGGACCAGCCCGTCGCGGCCGTGGACGTGCTCGACGACGCGCAGCGGCAGCGGCTGCTGGTCGAGTGGAGCGGCACCACGGCGGCGCCGGACGGCAGTTGCCTCCCGGAGCTGTTCGAGGCCCAGGTGCGCCGGACCCCGGACGCGACCGCGCTGTGGCAGGACGACGCGCCGGTCAGTTACGCCGACCTGAACGCGCTGGCCAACCGGATGGCGCGGTTCCTGGTCGACCAGGGCGTCGGCCCGGAGTCGGTGGTCGCGCTCGCCCTGCCGCGCTCCGCGGACCTGGTGGTCGCGCTGCTGGCAGTGCTCAAGGCAGGTGGCGCCTATCTCCCCCTGGACCTCGAACACCCCCGTGAGCGGGTGGAGATGATCACGGCCGCGGCCCGCCCGGCGGTGATGCTGACGACCGAGGACGGACTCGCCCACCTTCCCGCCGGCCAGGCACGGTGGTGCGTGGACGGCGCCGAGTTCCGCACCGCCACGGCCGGGTACGCCGCGAACGATCTGACCGACCGGGACCGCGCCGCCGCCCTGCGGCCCGAGCACCCCGCGTACGTGATCTACACCTCCGGGTCCACCGGCGCCCCGAAGGGCGTACTGGTCCCGCACCGCGGCCTGGTCAACTTCCTGCTGGGCACGGGCCAGCTGTTCCCGATGGACACCGGGGACCGGATGCTCGCCGTCACCACCGTGGCCTTCGACATCCACGTGCTGGAGCTGTACCTGCCGCTGCTCGCCGGCGCGAGCGTCGTGGTGGCCGGGCGCGACCAGGTCCGCGACCCCGCGGAACTGGCCGCCCTGCTGCGCCGCAGCCGGGCGACGATCATGCAGGCCACGCCGACGCTGTGGCAGGCGCTGCTGGCCGAGCACCCGCAGGACGCGCGGGGGCTGCGCATGCTGGTCGGGGGCGAGGCGCTGCCGGCGCCGCTGGCCGCCCGGATGCGGGAGCTCACCCCGGCCGTCACCAACCTCTACGGGCCCACCGAGACGACCGTGTGGTCGACCGCGGCCGACCTCGGCGCGGACCACCCGGGAGCGCCCTCGATCGGCCGCCCGATCCGCAACACCCGGGCGTACGTGCTGGACGACCGGCTCCGGCTGGTCCCGCCCGGGGTGGCCGGTGAACTGTACCTGGCCGGCGAGGGTCTGGCCCGGGGCTACCTGGACCAGCCCGCGCTGACCGCCGGACGCTTCGTCGCGGATCCGTACGGTCCGGCCGGGTCGCGGATGTACCGCACCGGCGACCTGGCCCGCTGGACCGAGGACGGCCGGCTGGACTACCACGGCCGGACCGATCACCAGGTCAAGCTCCGCGGCTTCCGGATGGAGCTCGGCGAGGTCGAAGCCGCCCTGGTCGCCCACCGAGGGGTGACGCAGGCGGTCGTGGTGCTGCGGGAGGACCGGCCGGGTGACCGGCGGCTCGTCGCCTACGTCGTACCGGACGGGCCCGCCCTCGACCCCGCGGAGACGATCGCCCACCTGCGCCGACGGCTCCCGGAGTACATGGTGCCCGCGGCCGTGGTGCCGCTGGAGGCCCTGCCCCTGACACCGAACGGGAAGCTCGACCGCAAGGCGCTGCCCGCGCCGGACCTCACCGCCCGGGCCTCGGACCGGGAGCCGCGCACCCCGCAGGAAGAGGTGCTCCGCGCCCTCTTCGCGGAGGTGCTCGGCCTGGAGCGGATCGGCATCGACGACGACTTCTTCGAGCTCGGCGGGCACTCGCTGCTGGCGACCCGGCTGGTCAGCCGGATCCGCGCGGAACTGGGCACCGACACCTCCATCCGCAGCCTCTTCGAGGCGCCGACGGTGGCGGCCCTCGCCCAGCGGCTGCACCAGCAGGACGACCCCTTCGACACCATGCTTCGGCTGCGCCCCGGACGCCGGGGGACGCCGTACTTCCTGGTCCACCCCGCGGCCGGTCTCGGCTGGTGCTACACGGGCTTCATCACCCGGCTCGACCCTGACTCGGCGGTCTACGCCCTCCAGGCCCGCGGACTCACCGGCGACGGCGAACTCCCCGGCAGCCTGCGGGAGATGGCCGCCGACTACCTCGCGCGGATCCGCGCGGTGCAGCCGCGCGGGCCCTACCGCCTGCTCGGCTGGTCGTTCGGCGGTCTGGTGGCGCACGCGGTCGCGACGATGCTCCAGGACGAGGGCGCGGAGGTGGAACTGCTCGCGCTGCTCGACTCCTACCCGGCGACGGACGGGCCCGAGGTGTCCGAGGCCGACCTCGACCGGGAGATCCTGGCCGCGCTGACGGCCGAGCCGGCCCAGGCCGCGGAGCCCGGCGGCGACGTGCCGTCGGCAGCCGACCTCGCGGAGCTGCTCGGCCGGCAGGACAGCCCGCTGGCCGGGCTCGGCGAGCGTGGCGTCGAGGCGCTCAAGCGCGTCGCCGCCAACAACATGCGGATCGCCCGCGACTTCGCCCCCGGAACCTTCCGCGGCGACGTCCTGGCCTTCCGGGCCGCCCGGCACACCGTGGAGCCGCTGTCCCCGGCCAAGGCCTGGGCCGCCCATGTGACCGGCGGCATCGACGAGTTCGAGCTGGACTGCACCCACCAGGAGATGACCGCGCCGGCCTCGCTGGACGTGATCGCCGGGGTGCTGCGTGACCGGATGTCGCCGACATCCGGACGATGACAAGGAGAGACACGATGACGACGAACCCCTTCGAGGACGAGAACGGGACCTACCTGGTGCTGGTCAACGACGAGGGCCAGCACTCGCTCTGGCCCGCCTTCGTCGAGGTGCCGGCCGGCTGGGAGAAGGCCCACGGTGAGGACACCCGCCAGGCCTGCCTCGACTACATCGAGGCGAACTGGACCGACATGCGGCCCAAGAGCCTGATCGAGGCCATGGATGCGGGACATGCCTAGGGATTGCGGCAGCGCGGGGGAGGCACGGACATGACGAGGTCGGGGTTGGCAGAGGAGCCGGAACGGCTCCGGGAGTCCGGCGCGCCCGTGCCCGGTGCGGGAGTCGGCGGGCCCGCCCTCACCGCGGGGACGCGCGCCGACGCGGCTCGGGCGCTGCGGCGGGCGGTCGAGGAGGTCACCGCCTGGTCGCACCGGCCGATCGGGCCGGAGAGCTTCGCGAGCTTCCCCTACCGGGCGGTCGTCGGCTACTACCGGCAGGTCGGCAAGGCCGCGGTGGCACCGGAGCTGGTGGCGCTGCTGCGCGGTCTGCGCATCCGGATCGGCTGCGCCGGCGGGGGCCGGCCGTGGTCGTCCCCGGACGCCTGGCTGTTCGACCGGTGGCTGCCGCTGACGTTCACCGACCAGCCGATGGCCTACGACACCTATGCCGGCCACGAGTTGCTGCAGATCGCGCACTGGGAGGCCGACAGCGCGGAGCACGCCGAGGACCTGCTGATGATGGCCCTGCTCGCGGATCTCGCGACGGTCGAGCTCGACGCCCTGGCGCTGCCCGAGCCGACCGGCCGTCAGCGGACCAGGACCGTCGCGGTGCTGCAGGCCCTGGCCCGGCTCGGCGGGTACGCCCCGGCGGCCGTGCCGGACGCCGTGTCGCTGGAGCCGCTCCGGGCCGTGGTCGCCGCCGCGTCCGGGAACGAGGCGCTGGTGCGGGCCGGCCGGGAGACCGTGGCGGCACTGCGGGCCGAGGTGCCCGCCGGACTGCGGCGGGCGGTGGACATCGGGCTGCTGCCGGTGACCACCGTGCACGATGAGCACATGTTCATCCGGTCCATCCAGCTCTTCGAGCGGATCTTCGCCCGGGTGGCGGGCGCGCTGACCGACGCGATCGGGGCGGTCCGCGCGGGGCGGCCGTCCGACGCGGCCGCCGTGCTCTCGGCGGCGGCGGACCGGCTGACCGGAGCGACGCCGGCGCTGTACCGGGTCCTGACCACGATTCCGCCCGAGACGTTCGCGGTGATCCGGGACCACACCCATGGTGCCAGCGCGATCCAGTCCCGCCCCTACCAGATGATCGAACTGGTCAGCGCGAAGCGGGCGGACGGACCGTACGCGATGGAGAAGGGCCCGATGTTCACCGTCCCCGCGACGCTGCAGGAGGAGTTCCTGGAGCGGGCGGGCGGTTGGGACACTGCCGAGGCACGCCGGCTCCAGGAGGCCATGCTCGGCCTCGACGCCGCTTGGCGGTCGATGAAGCGCACGCACTGGGGCGTGACGCTGAAGATCATCGGCAAGGTGTCGGGCACCGGGGGTACCACGGGCGCCGACTACCTGAAGGCGGCGGCGAACATCGAGCTGTTCCCGATGCTCGCCGCCGCCTGACCGGCTGGGCTCAGGCCAGCACGGCGGTGAGGCCGCGCGCGGCGGTGAGGTCGGGGCACCCCGACAGGACGAGGGATTCCCGGAGTTCGGCCCGCAGCAGGTCGAGCACGAGCGCGGCGCCCGCCTCACCGTCCACGGCCAGGCCCCAGAGCACCGGCCGGCCGACCATCACGCCGTCCGCGCCGCAGGCCAGGGCGCGCAGGACGTCCATCCCGGACCGGATGCCGCTGTCGAGCAGCACCGAGCAGCGGCCGCCGACCGCGTCGACCACCGAGGGCAGGGCCGTGATGCTGGCCACCGCGCCGGAGAGCTGCCGGCCGCCGTGGTTGGACACCACCACCGCCTCGGCGCCGAGTTCCACCGCCCGGGCGGCGTCCCGCGGGTCGAGGATGCCCTTGAGCACCAGCGGCATCGTCGTCCGCTCGCGCAGCCAGGCCAGGTCCGCCCAGCCGATCGCGGGATCGAAGGCCTGCCCGGTGTGCGTCGCGACGCCCGACGCCCCGGGCAGGCGGGTGTGCGTCGCCGCCAGCGGCACTCCGCCCAGGTTCGCCGCGGTCACGTGCGGGGGCAGCGTGAACCCGTTGCGCAGGTCACGGAGCCGGCGGCCCATGACCGGCACGTCCACGGTGACCACCAGTGCCTCGCAGCCGGCCTCTTCGGCCCGGCGGACCAGGTCGAGCACCTGCTCGCGGTCCCGCTGCCAGTACAGCTGGAACCAGGTCGACCCGCCGACCGCGGCGATCTCCTCCAGCGGGTAGCTGCTCAACGTGCTGATCGTGAAAGGGACGCCGGCCTTGGCCGCGGCCCGCGCGGCGGCGAGCTCGCCGTCCGGGTGCAGCAGCCGCTGGTAGGCCATCGGCGCGACCACGACCGGCATCGCGGCCGTACCGCGCAGCAGCGGGCCGGAGGGGTCCGCGGCGTCCGACCCGGCGAGCACCCGCGGCACCAGGCGCACCTGGTCGAGCGCCGCCCGGTTGGCGGCCTGGGTGGACTCGTCACCACTGCCGCCCGCGACGAAGTCCCGGACCTCGGCGGGCACCCGGTCCTCGGCAAGCCGCTCGACGTCGGCGAGACAGACCGGCGGGACCGCCCCCGCCTCCCGCGCGGAGCCGCTCATCGGGTCGCCTCGTTCCTGGCCTGCTCCAGCTCCACGGCGGTGTAGAGCGCCTTGATGTTGCCGCTGCCGAAGGTCCGGGCCCCCAGCCGCTCGATCACCTCGAAGAACAGCGTGCCGCGCGGGTGGACGGACCGGGTGAAGATCTGCAGCAGCTGGCCGTCCTGGTCCTGGTCGACCAGGATGTTGAGCTCCCGCAGCCCGTCGACCGAGTGCCGCAGCAGTGCGAGGCGCTCCGGCACCAGGTCGTAGTAGGCCCCGGGCGTGCGCAGGAACCCGACGCCGTTCGCGCCGAGGCGGGACACGTCCCGCACGATGTCGTCGGTGGCGAACGCGATGTGCTGGACGCCCGCTCCGCCGTGGTCCTTGATGAACTGGTCGATCTGGCCGGGCTCCCTGGACAGGTCCGGTTCGATCAGGGTGAGCGTCACCGAGCCGGAGCGGCTCTGCACGACCATGGAGTCCATCGCCTGCCTGCCCACCACGATGCGCTCGGTGAAGACCATGTCGAAACCGAGCACGGTCCTGTAGAACTCCACCGTGGGTATGAGCTGCCCGGCCTCCAGGCACACCGCGAAGTGGTCGACCGTGTGCAGCCCGAGCGCCGACCGCCGCCCACCGGTGACGGGATCCTCCTCGACCACGGACAGTCCCGGCAGGGCGCGCTCGTCCGCTCCGGGCAGACGCTGGACGAAGGTGTGCACCACGTCGCCGAAGCCGCCGATGGACGCCGTGACGACCCCGTCCCGGGTGGTCGGCGCGGCGACCGGCCGGGCTCCCCGCCGGACCGCTTCGGTGAAGGCGGCCTCCGCGTCCGGGGTGCTGAGGGCGATACCGGACACTCCGTCGCCGTGCCGCTCGACGTAGGCGGCGGCCGGGTGGTCGGCGTCGCCGGCCTCGGTCAGCACCAGCCTGATGCCCTGTCGGCCCACCGCGACCGTGCGGACCCCGTCCGGTGTCTCGGTGGACCGCGCGTAGACGCCCAACCCGTACCGGTCCACGAAGAGTTCGGTCGCCACGTTCAGGTCGGCGACCGCCAGCTCGACGTGGTCGACGCCAAGTATGTCCAGCGCGCTCACAGTTGTCCCCCTCGGCATGGTGCGGTCCCGCTCTTCCGTTCACGTTGGTCGTGGATGAATTCCGCCAGCCGGTCCAGGCCGACCGCGATCTGGTCGACGGTCAGATAGCTGAAGGACAGCCGGATCTGGTGGCGCGGCTCGCCGTCGCCGTAGAAGTGGTGCATGGGTGTCCACAGCACCCGGTGTCGGCGCGCCGAGAGCTCGAGCAACTCGTCGTCGACCGGGAACGGTACGTCCAGGACGACGAAGAAGCCCCCCGTGGGTACGTTCCAGGTCACTCCGGACCGCTGGTCCGGCGGGAACCGCTCGGTCAGCCCGGCCAGCAGGTGGCGGAGGTTCTCCTGGTAGACCGCGTTCTCCCGGGCGTTCGCGGCGCGCAGGCTGAAATCGTGCTCCAGGAGCTTCCCGCCGATGACGGCCTGCGCGATCGGTGAGGTGTTCACCGTCAGCATGCTCTTGATCTTCGCGAGCTGGTCGGCGAGCGACTGCGTGCCGCCGTTGCCGTCGCTCACCAGCTGGTCGGCGATGGCGTAGCCGATCCGGGCGCCCGGCAGGCCGGTCTTGGCGAACGACCCGAGATGGATGACCCGGCGGTCGCGATCGAGCGCCTTGAGCGTCGGCAGCGGGTCGGCGTCCGGCGCATGGAAGATCCCGTACGGATTGTCCTCCAGCAGCAGGAAGTCGTGCTCCTCCGCCAGCCGCAGCAACTGCTCCCGGGTCTCCAGGTCGAGACTGATCCCGGACGGGTTGGCGAAGTCGGCGACGACGTAGAGCGCCCGGGGGCGCAGGCCGGACTCCCTGGCCCGCTTGACGACGGCCACCAGGTCCGCCAGGTCGATGCCCTCCGGCGAGCCCTTGACCGGCAGCAGCGGCATGTCGACGAGCTCTGCGGCGCCGGCGACCCCCACGTAGCAGGGCAGGACGGTCAGCAGGCAGTCCTTCTCGGTCCGCCGCAGCGCCCGCAACGTGAGGAAGAGGGCCTCCTGGCAGCCGACCGTCACCACGATCGACTCCGGGTCGACCACCACGTTCTCGTCCACCGCGAGGTTCCTCGCGATCAGGTCGTGGATGATCCCCTTGGTCCGGCCGTACTGCAGCACGGTCCGCCGCACCAGCGCGACGTCGTCGTCGAACCGCTCCATCAGGTGGTCGGTGTACCGGCGCAGGTAGCGGTGGACGAGTTCGGTGTCGAACAACCCCTCGAAGGGGCGTCCGGCGGCGAATGAAATGGCGTCCGGAAAGCGCTGCGACACTTCGTTGAGAAAATTCATCGATTCGATGACCGGTGAGGCCAGCGAGCCGTGCAGGCCGGCGAGGTCCAGCTCTACCGGATTCCGTTCGGTGTCGGACACGGCCAAATCCAGATCCCCCTTTGATTTGCACCCGCGGGCGCGGCGGCGAACCACTTTCCCCGAAGCCGCCCACGCGGGGTTCACGAACATGTGGGTACGGAATCGCAGCCCGGTGAACAGTGAATCATGAAACGATGCCGGCATCGGCCCGCGGTGCACCTTGCGACGTCGATTCCACGCCGATCATTCACGGGCCGGAATTTCGCGCGCCGGAATTTCGCGCGCTGCCGGCGTCAGCCGATCCCCGCGTACGAGTGCTTCCCGGTGACGAAGATGTTGATGCCGTAGTAGTTGAACAGCATGCAGGCGAATGCGACCAGGGCCACGTAGGCGGCCTTCCGGCCACGCCAGCCGGCGGTCGCCCGGGCGTGCAGGTAGGCCGCGTACGCGACCCAGGTGACGAAGGACCAGGTCTCCTTCGGGTCCCACTCCCAGTACTTGCCCCAGGCCGCCTCGGCCCAGATGGCACCCGCGATGACGGTGAACGTGTACAGCGGGAACACGATCGCGTTCACCCGGTACGAGAAGCGGTCGAGCGTCGCCGCCGCGGGAAGTCGTTCCCAGACCGAGGCGGGGATGCGCAGCGGGCCCGTGTCGCGGCCGAGGGCGCGCTGCTTCTCGTACACGTCCTTGCCGAGGTACATCAGGGTCGCGGCGAACGCCGTGTAGAAGGCGCCCACGCAGGCCGTCGCGGCGGTGACGTGAATGCCCAGCCAATACGAGTGCAGAGCGGGCACCAGCTGCTCGGCCCCGGTGTAGAGCACCGTCACCGCGAGGCCGAGCGTGAGCACGGCGCCGACGGTGACGGGCACGCCCAGCCAGCGCACCCGGACCTTGGCGGCCAGCAGGCCCAGGTAGACCAGGACCATGGCGAGCGCGAAGGCGCAGGAGAACTCGTACATGTTGCCCCAGGGCCAGCGCATCGCCGAGAGCCCCCGGGCGGTGACCCCCCCGACGTGGAGCAGCGCCCCGAGCGTGGTGAGCGAGATCGCGATCCGCCCCGCCAGGTCCGCCTTCGGGCTGCTCCCCGCGGCGCCGGGTCCGTCGACCTGAGGCTCCGCACCGCGAGCCGAGGTCACCACGGTCGCCCCCTCGCCCGCCACCACGGTGCGGGTCAGCGTGGTGGTCCGGCCGTCCCCCGACGCCACCGTGACCTTGGCCTGTCGGATGCTCTTCGTCGCATGGGCGGCCACCGTCTCGGCCAGGCTGGTCTGCTCGATGGAGCGCCGGGCCACCGTCCCCCGGCTTCCGAACGTCCACTCGAAGAGGTGGGCGAACATCGCCAGGACGTACACCGCCATGGCCGAGTAGATGAGCTTGTTGGACATGCCAGCCAGTTGGAGGTCGACGACCGAGGCGAGGTTCACCACGAGCTCCTTCGGAGTCAGGCTTCGAGCGGACACTGACCGGCCCCACTCTACGGTGATCGATCCGCCGCCCACTCCCCGGGTCCCCGGCGCCGACTGGTCGTCACATCGGCGGCGCGCCCGGGACGGTGAGCACGCCTCGGGAGCGCACGGCCGGGCGGGCGGGATCAGCCGATCGCCTGATGGGGATTCAGGGCGGGGAATCTGGCGCACTGGGCGGACATCAGCTCGGCGAGGGCGCGGGCCGCGGCCTGCGGCCCGCGGGCGCCGACATCGCCCCGGAGCTGTTCACACTCGACCGGCACGGTTTCCCGGTGGTCGGCGAAGGCCCCGTGTCGGTCTGGCTGACGCCGTCCGCCAAACGGGCCGTCAACCGGCGCCCGGCCCTGGCCCTGCGCTTCGCCGCGTCCAGCCGCTGAGCCCGGGGCCGGGCGACCGAGGCGATCCGGGTGCGGCCGCTGGCCGCTGGGGCCGCGGTGCGACGGCCTTGTCGCACCGCCGGCCCGTCAGCGCACGACGATGGTGGCCTGCCAGCGGTGGCCGGTGCCGTCCTGGCTGGTCAGTTGGGCGGTGCCGGGCCCGTTGGCGGCGAACAGCGCGGGGGTCACGCCGACCGGGGCGGTCAGCGGGGCTTTGGCGGGGGCCAGCACGCGCGGGTCGGAGCTGGTGACGGCGGACCAGTGGGCAGTGCCGGTGGCGGTCAGGAAGACGGTGAGCCGCTGCCCCGTGGGCAGGCAGAAGGAGCCGGTGTCGGTCTCGGCCAGGGTGCCGGCGGTGCCCGGCAGCACGGCCTCGGCCGGTGGGCGGCAATCGGTGTTCCCGGTGGCCGTGGCGCCTGTCGTCCCCTGTGTGGTGCAGGCGGTCAGCAGGAGGAGCAGCGGCAGCGGCAGGGGGCGTGGTAGCACGGTGGTCCTCCACGGCGGGCGGCGGCCCACCGGTTCCCCGGTGGGCCGCCGCTGACTGATGGTCAGTGCTGGTTGGTCGAGCTGCTGTAGTAGCTGACGCAGCCGCCGGCGTTGCTGTTGAAGTTGTTGCTCCACAGCGACTGCACGGCGTAGTTCGCGCCGTTCATGCTGACGATGCTGGAGGCACCCTGGCCGCTGGAGATCCAGGCGCACTTGTCGCCGGTCTCGGCGCCGCCGCCGTCCACCCAGCCGCTGCTGGGTGCCGGGTCGGTGAGGGTCTCGGCGTACTCGTGGCCGCCGACGATGGTGACGCCCTCGGTCGCCCCGTTGACCCCGCTGGAGCCGGTGGCGACGAAGTTGGCGCCGCAGCCGGAACCGGCGTCGGTGACGTACGGCATGTTGGTGTAGGGCAGGTCGGCGCCGTTCACGCTGGTGTGGTCGTGCCAGGCGCAGTACGAGGTCTTGAAGCCCTGCGGCACCACGCCGTGCGGCACGTCCACGATGATCTCGACGTTGTCGCCGGAGACTCCGAAGTGCGTGGCCGCCTTCTGCGCCTCGGCCGCGATCGCCGAGCTGCCGGGCTTGTTCGGAGCGGAGACCGAGCTGTCCAGCCAGGTGCCGGCCACCGGGTTGCTGCTCGGGTGGCCCACGTGGGTGCCCGAGCTGCCGCACTGGGTGGTTCCGGTGGCGACGCCCTGGCAGTACTGCGTCTGTGAGTTGGACCAGGTGTCGCCGCTGCCGTAGGCGTGCTGGAAGAACGACAGCTGCAGCGGGGCCTCGCCCGAGGGGTCGTTGGTGACGGTGGAGCCGGTGCCCCACTGGTTGCCCCAGTAGACGATGTAGATCTTCGGGCTCGTGACGATGTTCCCACCGCCGTAGGCGAGGTTTCCGCTGCTCGTGGTGGCCTGGCCAGAGCGGGCCTTCATGGCGTGTCCGGCCGCTGGGGAGGCGCCCGCGGGGGCGGCCACCAGCAGGACGGCGGCGGACAGGGCGGTGAGGGTACCGAGGCTGTGCTTGATCGATCGCAGCAAGGTCGTGCCCTTCGATGAGGGTGGTCGATGGGGCTTGCATGCGGTACGGCCGGGGCCCGGCACCGTGGTGCGGGCAGGGGGCGGCCGCGCCTGGATGGCGCCGATCCCGTGGGGAAGGGCTCGGTGGGGGCCGAGCCGCGGTGAGCGTAGGCCCGCTGATGATTCTCGGTCAAGGGAACCAACGGGTAACCGACTTCGCGCCGCCGCCCCGCAGTCGGGCGCTGCCGAGCGGGCGTCGGCGGAAGCACCGACGAGGAGAAGCGGGGTGCCGATGGATGATCGCTCGTCGGCAGGCGGAGCGATTCTTCGGCGCCGGCGCGTCAGGTGACGTGGAGCGTGAGTGCCGCGGTGTGGAGTTGGCCGGCGGTTCGGAACCGCAGGTAGGCCCGCCGGTTGCCGGGTTCACCGAGCAGGGCGTAGAAGGTCAGCGTCGGCCCGCCGTGGTCCGCGGTGGCGGGGGGCGTACCGTCGCCAGTGGTTGTGGTCGGGCTACCGCCCCGTGGTGGCAGGCCAGTTGGGGGCGGTGGGCGGGGAGAGGGCGCGGAGGCGGTTCAGGACGGTCGGGTCCTTGGCGTCGAGCCAGTCGGCGAGTTGGCGGAAGGAGACACAGCGGACGTCAGGTCGATGCCGCGCAGGAAGAAGGTCACCTCGGCGCCGGCGTTCACCGGTCCACGCCGCCCATCACCGGGTCGATGCTCGCCACCGCGACGATGACGTCCGCGACCTGCCCGCCCTCGCACATCGCGGCCATCGTCTGCAGGTTGGTGAACGACGGATCGCGGAAGTGCACCCGGTACGGCCGGGTGCCGCCGTCGGAGACGACGTGGACGCCCAGTTCGCCCCTGGCGGACTCGACCGCCGCGTACGCCTGGCCGACCGGGACGCGGAAGCCCTCCGTCACCAGCTTGAAGTGGTGGATCAACGCCTCCATGGACTGGCCCATGATCTTGCGGACGTGGTCGAGCGAGTTGCCCAACCCGTCCGGGCCGACGGTCAGTTGGGCGGGCCAGGCGATCTTCTTGTCGGCCACCATGACCGGGCCGGGGGTCAGCCGGTCCAGGCACTGCTCGACGATCCGCAGCGACTGGCGCATCTCCTCCAGCCGGATCAGGAACCGGCCGTAGGAGTCCGCGGTGTCGGCCACCGCGACCTCGAACTCGTAGTCCTGGTAGCCGCAGTAGGGGTCGGTCCTGCGCAGGTCGTGCGGCAGGCCGGTGGCCCGCAGGATCGGCCCGGTGGCGCCGAGCGCCATGCAGCCGGGCAGGTCGAGGTGGCCGACGCCGATCAGTCGGGCCTTGAAGGCCGGGTTCCTGGTCGCCAGCTTGTCGTACTCCGGCAGCCGCGAGCGCAGCAGCTTCACGCCCTCGCGGATCTGGTCCGGCGCGCCCGGGGGCAGGTCCTGGGCGAGGCCGCCCGGCCGGACGTAGCCGTGGTTCATGCGCAGGCCCGTCACCAGCTCGAAGATGTCCAGGATGACCTCGCGGTCCCGGAAGCCGTAGACCATCAGCGTGGTGGAGCCGATCTCCATCCCGCCGGCGGCCAGCGCCACCAGGTGCGAGGAGACCCGGTTGAGCTCCATCATCATCACCCGGATGACGCTGGCCCGGTCCGGGACGTCGTCGGTGATGCCGAGCAGCTTCTCGACCGCCAGGCAGTAGGCGGTCTCGTTGAACAGCGGGGTCAGGTAGTCCATCCGGGTCACGAAGGTGGTGCCCTGGACCCAGTTGCGGAACTCCATGTTCTTCTCGATGCCGGTGTGGAGGTAACCGATGCCGCAGCGGGCCTGTTTCACCGTCTCGCCGTCGATCTCCAGGATCAGCCGCAGCACGCCGTGGGTGGACGGGTGCTGGGGGCCCATGTTGACGATGATCCGCTCGTCGTCCGCCCGTTCTCGTCGCTGCGCGTCACCGGCGACCTCGTCCCAGTCGCCGCCGGTGACGGTGTAGACGCGGCCCTCGGTGGTGTCCCGCGCTCCTGCCGACTCGTGCTCGCCGCCGCTCATCAGCCGTATGACCTCCGCCCGGGTCGGCGTGGGCTGCCCCACTCCAGGATCGCGCACATCCGCCGTGAACACCCGGCCGGACCGGCACTGCACCGGGCCGCACCCGGCACCTGCCGGTCGGGCGGGGGCTCACGTTTCGCTCCTCCTCCTGGGGCAAGACGCGTAGGGGCAGGAGAGGAGGCCTGGTGATGGCGCGCGCGGTTGGTATCGATCTGGGGACGACGAACTCGGTGGTCTGCGTGCTGGAGGGCGGCGAGCCGGCCGTGATCGCGAACACCGAGGGTGCGCGGACCACCCCGTCGGTGGTGGCGTTCGGCAAGGGCGGCGAAGTGCTGGTCGGCGAGGTCGCCAAGCGGCAGACGGTGACCAACGTGGACCGCACGGCACGCTCGGTGAAGCGGCACATGGGCGAGGGCGACTGGCGCTTCCCGGAGAAGGGCGATGTGGACGGCAAGCGCTACACCGCGCAGGAGATCTCGGCCCGGGTGCTGCAGAAGCTCAAGCGGGACGCCGAGGCCTACCTCGGCGAGGACGTGACGGACGCCGTGATCACGGTGCCCGCGTACTTCAACGACTCCCAGCGCACCGCGACCAAGGAGGCCGGCGAGATCGCGGGCCTGAACGTGCTGCGGATCATCAACGAGCCGAC
>NZ_JBSFGK010000112.1:0-22590 GCF_053596495.1 Kitasatospora sp. NPDC001683 | reverse complement strand
GATCGTCCCACCAGGTCGACCATTCACCGCCGTAGTAGTCGCTGAAGGACTTGCTCCCCGCTCCGGCGGGGCGCCGCTCCCCGTTTTCCGGGGGCGGCAAACGTGATCTGCCGGGCACAAAAGTCCCCGGTCAGTCGCGGTGCGACCGTGCTACAGTCGAAGCAGTTGCAGTTTTGGTTCCCATGAACGTGTGTGTGCGCCTGCTGGTACCAACCAACAGGCGCATTTGTTTTGTCCGGTGTTTCAGTCTCCGGATGGGGATCGCGGCTACTTGGGGATTCACGAGGTGTGAATCCCTGATGCCCCAATAGGAGGAGACGGTTATGGCTACCGGCACCGTGAAGTGGTTCAACAGCGAAAAGGGCTTCGGCTTCATCGAGCAGGACGGCGGCGGCCCGGACGTCTTCGCCCACTACTCGAACATCGTCGCCCAGGGCTTCCGTGAGCTCGTCGAGGGCCAGCGCGTCGAGTTCGACGTCACCCAGGGCCAGAAGGGCCCGCAGGGCGAGAACATCCGCGTCATCTGACGTCAGCCTCGACGCTGACGCGCGATCGACTCTGATCTCGTGAAGCGGGGGCCCGCATCGCTCGACGGTGCGGGCCCTCGTCCATGCCGCCGTACGGCCGGGGCGGCGCACTCCCAGACGACGGCCGACCAGTCCGCGACCGCGGGCTGCCGACCGACGGACGGAGACCCCGTGACCACCCCTGCCCGCACGCCCCGCGACCGCGCCACCGACCGCACCACCACCCGGTCGGCCGACCGCGCCACCGACCGATCCGGTGACCGTGCCACCGACCAGGGCCGCACCGGCCGCCCGCGCCGCAGCGGGGACAACCCCGAGCGCGCCCGCCGCGCCGTGGACGGCGCCGACCGCGCCCGCAAGCCGCGCAACCGCACCGGCGCCCCGAAGACCGGCGCCGCCAAGGCCACCCGCACCGCCGTCCCGGAGCCCGCCGACTTCACCGTCGTCGAGGGCACCCCGGCCCGGCCGCCGGCGGCCTCCTTCGCCGAGCTCGACCTGCCCAAGGCGATCCTGTCCGCGCTCACCCGCGAGGGCGTCACCGAGCCGTTCCCGATCCAGGCCGCCACCCTGCCCGACTCGATCGCCGGGCGCGACGTCCTCGGCCGCGGCCGCACCGGCTCCGGCAAGACCCTGGCCTTCGGCCTGCCGCTGCTCGCCCGCACCGCCGGGCGCCGCGCCGACGCCCGGCACCCGCTGGCGCTCGTCCTGGTACCCACCCGCGAGCTCGCCCAGCAGGTCACCGAGGCGCTCACCCCGTACGCCACCGCGGTCAACCTGCGGATCACCACCGTCGTCGGCGGCATGGGCATCGGACGGCAGGCCAACGCGGTGCGCCGCGGTACCGAGGTGCTGGTCGCCACCCCCGGCCGGCTGGACGACCTGATCGGGCGCGGTGACGTCAACCTGTCCGACGTCGCCATCACCGTCCTCGACGAGGCCGACCAGATGGCCGACATGGGCTTCCTCCCGCAGGTCAGCAAGCTGCTGGAGCAGGTCGCCGAGGGCGGGCAGCGGATGCTGTTCTCCGCGACCCTGGACCGCAACGTCGACCGGCTGGTCAAGCGCTTCCTGGCCGACCCGGTCACCCACTCGGTCGACCCCTCGGCCGGCGCCGTCACCACCATGGACCACCACGTCCTGCAGCTGGAGCCCGCCGACAAGGCCTCCGCCACCGCCCACATCGCCTCCCGCGACGGCCGCGTGATCATGTTCGTGCACACCAAGCACGGCGCCGACCGGCTCGCCAAGCAGCTGCGCGCCACCGGCGTGATGGCGGCCGCGCTGCACGGCGGCAAGTCCCAGCCGCAGCGCAACCGGGTCCTGGACCAGTTCCGCGACGGCGAGGTCACCGCGCTGATCGCCACCAACGTCGCCGCCCGCGGCATCCACATCGACGGCCTCGACCTGGTCGTCAACGTCGACCCGCCGATCGACCACAAGGACTACCTGCACCGCGGCGGCCGCACCGCCCGGGCCGGCGAGTCCGGTACGGTCGTCACCCTGGTGCTGCCCGAGCAGCGCCGCGAGGTCAACCGGCTGATGACGGTCGCCGGGATCCGCCCCACCGTCACCAAGATCCGCCCCGGCGACGCCGACCTGGCCCGGATCACCGGCGCCCGCACCCCCAGCGGCGTCCCGGTCGCGCTGGCCGTCCCGGCCGCCGCCCAGCCGGCCGCCCCGGTCACCGCCGACGGCAAGGCCGCCGAGGGCAAGTCGGGCAGCCCGCGCCGCCGCTCCGGCAAGCGCTCCGGCCTGCCCACCGACGTCGACATGAACGGCAACCCGCGCCGCCCGCGCCCCAAGCAGCGCCTCGGCGCGGCCGGCCAGGGCGAGCGGCCGCAGGCCGCCGGGTTCATCGGCCGCTCCTCCGGCCGGGCCCGGCCGGGCAGCGGCTCCAAGTCCGGCGCCAACTACGGCACCGGGCGCCAGCGCCGCAAGTTCGACTGACGGCCGCCGAGGGCGACTCCCGCCGAACGGGCTCCGCGACCTCCCCCACCACGGGGGAGGGCGGGGCCCGTTCCGCGTTCCCGGCCCGGCTCGATCCGACCGGTGTCGGCAGCTGGCGTGAATCCGTCGCCGCTCGCCTTGAACCAGCGCTTGACGGCGGACCGTCCAGACCGGATTCTTTTACGCGACCCACACATCTGTCGCACAGTCACCAAACCGCCGCAGGTGTCGAGTTGACGTGATTCGCCGATCCGGAAGGACCACACTCCCGATGCGCCGAACCTCCGCCCTGCTGACCACCGCCCTGCTCGCAGGGGCCGCCGCCCTGGCCGCACCGGCCACCGCCGCCCAGGCCGCACCCTCCTGCGGCGCCTTCGTCGCGGGCTGGAGCGCCGTCGGCAGCTGCAGCGGCCTCGACCCGATGCAGACCTGGTCCGTGGGCGCCACCTGTTACTACTGGAACTCCACCCACACCGTGCAGTTCTCGCGGCCCGCGATCGGCGGCCTGGCGATCGGCGACGGCAGCGTCTCCGCGGCCTGCAGCTACGGCGACAGCGTGATGTTCCCGCACGTCATCATGGGCGCCACGCCGCCGGCCGGCCCCACCGGCCAGATCACCGGCTACGTCGGCAAGTGCGTCGACGTGCAGGGCGCCAACATCCGCAACGGCACCCCCGTCCAGATCTACGACTGCAACGGCACCGTGGCGCAGAAGTGGCGGATAGGCGTCGACGGCACCATCCGCGCCCTCGGCAAGTGCATGGACGTCTCCGGCGGCGGCACCGCCAACCACACCATGGTCCAGCTCTGGGACTGCAACGGCACCGGCGCCCAGCAGTGGCAGGCCCGCGCCGACGGCTCGCTGCTCAACCCGCAGTCCGGCCGCTGCCTGGACGACCTCGGCTTCTCCACCGCCAACGGCAACCAGCTCGGTATCTGGGACTGCAACGGCGCCGCCAACCAGAAGTGGAACCTGCCGACCTGATTACACGTCAAGTAGGACCCGCCGCACGGCTTTCGCGCCGGGCGGCGGGCCGTCTTCGTTCCGTGCGGCTACACCGCGGCGGCCGTCGGGGCCAGCCGGCGCAGCCGCTCCGCCGTCTCCGCGTCACGCGGCGACATCACGATCAGCTGCAGCCCCTCGGCGGCCAGCAGCACGTGCTGGTCGATCCGCAGCTCGCCCAACTCCTCGTGCCGCACCACCTTCTCGGCCCCCGAACGCTCCGCGACCTGGTGCTCGGCCAGCCAGCGGTCCGCCTCCGGATGCTCGGCCCGCACGTGCTGGATCATCCGGCCCAGGTGCCGGCCCACCGCCGTCGCCTCCCCGCCGCGCTCCGCGTACGCCGCCCGCAACTGGGCCAGGAAACGCCGGGCGTGCTCCTCCCAGTGCTCAACCCGACTGCGGTGCAACGGGTTTCCGAACACCACCCAGGCCAGGTTGCACTCCTGCGGCGGCCGGCCCGACAGCTCGAACAGCGCGTCCGCGCCCGGATTCCACGCCCGCACGTCCCAGTTGGCGTCCATCACCCAGGCCGGCGCCGGCCACTGCGCGTGCATCAGCCGCAGCAGCGCCGCCGGGACCTCCGCGGGCGCGCCCACCTCCCCGTCCAGCGGATGGCTGCCCGCCAGCCGGAACAGGTACGCGGTCTCAGCCCGGTCCAGCCGCAGCGTCCGGGCCAGACTCGCCAGCACCTCCGGCGACGGGTGGATGTCCCGCCCCTGCTCCAGCCACGTGTACCAGGTCACCCCCACCCCGGCCAGCAACGCCAACTCCTCCCGCCGCAACCCCGGCGTGCGCCGCCGCACCCCCGGCGCCAGGCCCACCTCCTGCGGCGTCAACCGGGCCCGACGGCTGCGCAGGAAGCTCGACAGCTCCGTGCGGCGCTCCTCCGACTCGTCCATGTCCCCCGTCCTTCCTGGTGGTCGAACTACCAGTATCCCCACGCACTGCTGCCGTCCGGGCCCCGGCGGCAGGCTTGATCGCGACAGCCCGAGCCAGCTCCGAGGGATCCGTGATGAACCGCCAGAACCGAACCGTCCGCCGCACCGTGGTCGCCCTCGCGGCCGCCGCCGCCCTGCTCGGCACCGCCGGTACGCTACCGGCCGCCGCGGCCGCCCACTGCCCGGCCCCGGCCGTGATCAACGGCCACGCCCCCACCCTGGTCCCCGAGACCGCCGTCTGGGACCAGGCCCACCACCGCTTCCTGGTCGGCTCGTTGCGGCACGGCACCGTCTCGGCCGTCGCCCTCGACGGCAGCGTCCGCACGCTGGTCGACGACCCCGGCACCCTGATCGAGATCGCCGGCCTGCGGATCGACCAGGCCCACCGCCGCATCTTGGTCACCAATCTCGACAACGGAATCGGCGAACGTTCCGGCCCCGCCACCCTCGGCCGGGTCGCCGGCATCGCCGCCTACGACCTGGACACCGGCCGCCGCCTCTACTACACCGACCTCGCCGCCGTCGCCGGCGACGGCGGCAGCCACCTCGCCAACGACATCGCCATCGCCCCCGACGGCACCGCCTACGTCACCGACTCCTTCGCCCCCGTCGTCTACCAGGTCGACCCGGACGGCACCGGCTCCGTCCTGCTGCGCGACGACCGCCTCACCCCCGCCCCCGGCAGCTACGGCCTCAACGGCATCGCCTACCGCGACGGCCGGCTCGTCCTCGGCAAGTGGGACGACGGCACCCTGTGGCAGCTCCCGCTCCGGGACCCGGCCGACCTGCGCCGCGTCGAGATCGCCGACGGCGGGGCGCTGCTCCACCTCGACGGCATCTTCGCCCGCCCCGACGGCACCATCGCCGGCGTCACCAACGCCTTCTTCGGCGCCGGCCGCGACGCCGAGGTGGAGCTCCGCTCCGACGACCACTGGCACACCGCCCGCCTCACCGCCGTCCACCCCTCCGCCGACCCCACCCCCACCGCCGTCACCACCGGCCCCGCCGGCGCCCTCTACCAGCTCTCCGGCGGCCTGGCGGAGGCCAACGCCGGCCACCCGGGCGACACCTTCGTCCTGCGGCGGCTCTGAGCGGACTGAACTCCCACCACCAGTCGATGTTGCCGCGATACAATGCTATGTACATCGCCAACATCCATCCGAGGTGCCCGATGTCCGTGACCCAGATCGACATCGATGACGAAGCGCTGGAACGCGCAATGGCTCTTGCCGGAGTGCGAACCAAGAAGGAGGCCGTGAACCTCGCACTGCGCTTCTACGCCGAGCGGCAGGAACGCGCGGCCCGCATCAGTAGGCACTTCGAGCGGGCCCAGCACTGGGAGGCCCTTGAGCATGCCGAGCGGATGCACCGGGCCGAGAAGGACGCTCGGTGATCTATCTCATCGATACCTCCGCATTGTTCCGGCTGATGCGGGATCCGAAGCTCAAGACCGCCTGGTACGACGCGATCGACGCAGGGTCGATCGCGTCGTGCTACCCGCAGCGTGCTGAGCTCCTCTTCAGCGCACGCGACGGCCGGGAGTACGACGAGATCTCCGAGCTGTTCGCTGAGCTCTACCCCGATGTCTCGGTGCCGAAGAACGCAGGACGCTGGATCGACATGGTGCAGCGGCGGATGGCGCTCGCCGGCCGGCACCGCAGTGCCTCTGCCGTAGACCTGATGATCGCGGCGACGGCCGCGCACCATGGACTCACGGTGCTCCACGACGATGCGGACTACCGTACGGTGGCGCGGTACGCCACCGACCTGAGCGAGCACAGCATTCTGGACTGCGCCTGAGTCGGTCGCACGCTCAGGCGGTGAGCGCCGGAACCGCCACCGCCGCCAGGCGGGCCTGGTCGTAGCGCTGCAGCAGCAGGGCGGCCAGCTCCGGGGCGGGGCCAAGGGTGCCGGCCAGGACGTCCGCCCCGGCCGCCGCCGCGGCGATGCGGTCCGGCAGCAGGCCCGGGGCCAGTAGGTAGGGGGCGACGGCGGTCTGCCGGGCTCCGGCCGCGCGCAGGGCGGCGAGGGCCTCCGGCACCCGCGGCCCCGAGGCCGAGGCGTAGGCGACCTCGACGGCGGCCCAGCCGCGGCTGCGGCGCCACTCGGCGGCGAGCGCGCGGGTGGCGGCGTCGGCGGCCGGGTCGGAGGACCCGGCCGCGGCCAGCACCACGCCCGTGCGGGCGCGGACCACGGCCGAGTCCAGATCGAGCCCGGCCTCCGCGAGCCGGCGGTCCAGGGCGGCGAGCAGCAGCGGCGAGGGCCCCAGCACGTCGGCGACGGGCAGCCCGGCGCCGGCGGCGCGCAGGGCGGCAGGGACGTCGTGCTTGGCGTGGAAGGCCCGGTTCAGCAGCAGCGGCACGGCCACCGCGTCCGTCAGCCGGCCGACCACCTGGGGGATCCGCGGCGCGCAGTGGTCCAGGTAGGCGGTGGCGACCTCCAGGGCGGGTCGCTGCGCCCGCACCTGCTCGACCAGGGCGGCCACGGTCGCGGCGTGCCGCGGGTCGCGGCTGCCGTGGGCGATCAGCAGGAGGGCGGGCATCAGCGGGGCCTCACTTGGCGGAGGCCAGCAGGCCGCGGTTGCGCAGCACCCGGCGCTCGACCGGGGTGAACACCAGCAGCTCGATGGCGATGCCGACGAACAGGATGAGGATGATGCCGAGCAGCACCCCGGACATGTCGGAGAACTCGCGCTGGTCCTCCAGGAACCGGCCGAGGCCCCGCCCGAGGTCGGGGGAGGAGGCGACCAGCTCGGCGGCCATCAGTGAGCGCCAGGAGAACGCCCAGCCCTGCTTGAGCCCGGCCAGGTAGCCGGGCAGCGCGGCCGGGATGAGCACGTGCCGGGCCCCGGCCAGACCAGTGGCGCCGATGGTGCGTCCGGCCCGCAGGAACAGCGGCGGCACCTGGTCGATGCCGGCCACCAGCCCGTTGGCGATGGACGGGACGGCGCCCAGCAGGATCACCGCGTACATCATCGAGTCGTTGATGCCGAGCCAGATGACGGCGGCCGGCACCCAGGCCACCGAGGGCAGCGACTGCAGGCCCTGCAGCACCGGGCCGATGGCGGTGCGCACCGGCTTGACCCGGGCGACCACCAGGCCGATCGGGGTGCCGATGACCACGGCGAGCAGGAAGCCGGACAGGCCGCGCCACACGCTGGTCCAGATGATCGAGAAGAGTGTTCCCTGGTACCAGAGGTCCTGGAGGGAGTGCCAGACGTCGGCGGGGCTGGGCAGCTTGTACGAGGAGGTGAGGTGCAGGCTGTACGCGCCCTGCCACAGCGCCAGCACCACCAGCACGCCGATCAGCGGCGGCAGTGCCTTCGTTCGCAGCACCTCGCCGATCGAACTGCGCGGGGCGGCGACGGAGTCGAGGGCGTCCAGGCCGGCCCCGACCTCGGCGGTGTCGCCGTCGTTCCGGGCGGGGGCGGTGTCAGTGCTGGACATGGCGACGGATCTCCCCACGCAGTTCTTCGGTGATCTCGATGGACAGGTCGGCGACGCCGGAGGACTCGATGCGGCGCGGCTGCGGCAGGTCGATCCGCCACTCGCGGGCGACCCGGCCGGGCCGGGAGGACAGCAGGACGACGCGCTGGGCCAGGCGCACGGCCTCGCGCACGTTGTGGGTGACGAACAGCACGGACAGCTGCCGCTCGGCCCAGATCCGGGTGATCTCGTCGTGCAGCACGTCCCGGGTGATGGCGTCGAGCGCGGCGAACGGCTCGTCCATCAGCAGCACTTTGCTGCCCTGGGCGAGGGCGCGGGCCATCGCGACGCGCTGGCGCATGCCGCCGGACAGCTCGTGCACCCGCTTGCCGTACGCGCCGCCCAGGCGGACGAGTTCGAGCAGGCGCTCGGCCTCGGCGCGGCGCTCTGGGCGGGGGAGGCCTGCCAGCTTGAGGGCGAGCTCGATGTTCTTCCCGGCGGTGAGCCAGGGGAACAGCGCGTGTTCCTGGAACATCAGCGCGGGGCGGCCGCCGGGCACCTCGATGCTGCCGCGGGTGGGCTTGTCGAGGCCGGCGACCAGGTTGAGCAGGGTGGACTTGCCGCAGCCCGAGGCGCCGAGCAGGGTGACGAACTCGCCGGGCGCGACGTCGAGGGTGATGTCGTCCAGCACGTGGGTCTGGGCGCCCGGGCGGCCGAAGGACTTGTGCACGTGCGAGATCCGGACGGCGGGCGCGTTGGTGGCGTCGACGGCAGGGGCGTCGGCCGGGGTGGTCAGTACCGGGCTCATGGGGACCTCCCGCATGTGGTCTGGGGGCTGGCGAGTCGGAGCCGGGGTCCGGGCCCCGCCCGCGCCGGTGGGCATCGATCGGGGATCGACCGGGCGGGCGGGGGACCGGACCGCGGAGTTACTTGGTGCCGAGTCCGGCGTCCGCCACGGGCGCCTGGCCCTGGGCCGCGAGGACCTTGTTCAGCAGGGTGAGGTCGTAGATGCCGTTCAGATTGGGCTTCTTGAGGAGCCCGGCGGTCACGGCGTGGTCGGCCTCGGCCTGCAGGGTGTTCGCCAGCGGGTCGTCCAGGAAGTCGATGTCGGCCCAGGCCGGGTCGAGGACGGCCGGCTCCAGCGCGTTGCCGGCGTCCTTCTTGATCGCCTCGTTGGCGTCGGCCTTGGCCTTCTCGGGGTTGGCCTTGATGAAGGCGTTGGTGTTCACCGAGCCGCGCAGCACGGCCTCCACCACGTCCGGGTGCTCCTTGAGGAACTTCTGCGAGACGATGATGTTGGTGATCACGAACTTCTTGTCCGGCCAGACGTCCTTCTCGTTGAGCAGGACCTTCGCGCCGAGGGTGACCAGCTTGGAGGCGGTGGGCTCGGGCACCCAGGCGCCGTCGATGGAACCCTGCCGGTAGGCGTCGGGGGTGACCTTGTTGTCGGTGCGCACCACCGAGACGTCGCCCGCGCCGGACGCCGCGTCCACCTTGTAGCCCTTGCCCGCCAGGTAGTTGAGCAGGGCCACGTCCTGGGTGTTGCCCAGCTGCGGGGTGGCGATCTTCTTGCCCCTGAGGTCGTCCAGCGAGGAGACCTTGTCCGGGTTGACCACCAGCTTGACCCCGCCGGAGGCCGAACCACCGATGATCTTCAGGGACTTGCCGTCGGACTTGGTGTAGCCGTTGATCGCGGGGGAGGGGCCGATCCAGCCGATGTCGATGGAGCCGGCGTTGAGCGCCTCGATCTCGGCCGGGCCCGCGTTGAAGACCTGGGTCCTGATCTGGGTGGTGCCCAACTCCTTCTGGAAGATGCCCTCCTGGAGGCCGACCAGTGCGGTGCCGTGGGTCAGGTTGGCGAAGTAGCCGATCTTCACCGTGGGGGAGGACAGCTTGACGCCCGGAGCCCCGGTCGCGGCGGTGTCGGCGGAGCCGTTGTCGGCGGCCTTGGAGCCGTAGCCGCAGGCCGACAGCAGGGCCACGGCGGTCAGGCCGGCGACGGCGGCCGCGGCGGAGCGTCTGATCCGGCCGGCGTTGGGGCGGACGAAGGTATGGGAGGGGGCCGGGTTGGGTGCCATGGTGGTGAGTCCTGTTCGCGGACGGACCGTCAGGAGGCGGTCTCGGGCGGATGGTCGGGAAGGTGGTGCGCGCGGCAGCGGAGTGCCGGGGCAAGCCGGGCGGCTGTGGGGGAGGACAGCCCGGTGACGGGGCGTGCTCAGCCCCGTCGGCCCACACATCGGGTCAGGCCGCCCTGGCCGCTGCCGAGGACGCCGCTGCCGATGCGGCCGCCTTCCTTGTCCATGCCCGAGAACGCCTCGCTGGGCATCAGACCCAGTCCTCCTCAGCGGGTTCCGTGGCTCGTACGGTCTCGAAGGCCTCGCCCGCCATGCCGGCGGTGAGGGTGGTGCCGTCGGCCGGGTCGATCAGCAGGAACGAGCCGGTGCGACGGTTGTCGGTGTAGTCGTCGAGGGCCAGCGGCTCGGCGGTGCGCAGCTTCACGTGGCCGATGTCGTTGACGTTCAACCCCTCGGCGCCGGAGCGCTGTTCGAGCGTGTCGATGTCGATCCGGTAGGAGATCTCCTTGACCAGCGCGCGCACGGTGCGGGTGGTGTGCTTGAGCAGCACCTTGTCCCCGGCGCGCAGCGGGCGCTCGTTGAGGTGGCTGACGGTGGCCTCGATGTCCTTGGTGGGCGCGGGAGTCGCCCCGGCGGCGATCAGGTCGCCGCGGGAGATGTCGAGGTCGTCGGCGAGCCGGACGGTGACCGACTGCGGCGCCCAGGCGATGTCGGTCCCGCGGCCGAACGCGTCGATCCCGGCGACGGTGGTGGTCAGGCCGGAGGGCAGCACGGTGACGGCGTCGCCGACCCGCAGCACGCCGGAGGCCAACTGGCCCGCGTAGCCGCGGTAGTCGGGGTGCTCCTCGGTCTGCGGGCGGATCACGTACTGGACCGGGAAGCGGGCGGGCTCGGCGCTCGGGTCGCTGCCGACCGGGACGGTCTCCAGGTGTTCGAGCAGGGTCGGGCCGCCGTACCAGTCCATGTGTGCGGACGGCTCGACGACGTTGTCCCCGGCGAGGGCCGAGATCGGGACGGCGAGGACGTCCTTGACGCCGAGCGAGGCCGCGTAGGCGGTGAACTCGGCGGCGATGGCGGCGAAGACGGGCTCGGCGTAGTCGACCAGGTCCATCTTGTTGACGGCCAGCACGACGTGCGGCACCCGCAGCAGCGCGGCGACGGCGGCGTGCCGACGGGTCTGCTCGACCACGCCGTTGCGGGCGTCGACCAGGACGACGGCGAGCTCGGCGGTGGAGGCGCCGGTCACCATGTTGCGGGTGTACTGCACGTGCCCGGGGGTGTCGGCGAGGATGAACCGCCGCCGGGGGGTGGCGAAGTAGCGGTAGGCGACGTCGATGGTGATGCCCTGCTCGCGTTCGGCGCGCAGGCCGTCGGTGAGCAGTGCGAGGTCGGGTGCCTCCTGGCCGCGGCCCAGGGAGACGCGCTCGACGGCCTCCAGCTGGTCGGCGAGCACCGACTTGGAGTCGTGCAGCAGCCGGCCGACCAGGGTGGACTTGCCGTCGTCCACGGAGCCGGCGGTGGCGAAGCGCAGCAGGGAGGTGGCGTTGGTCTCGATGGTCGTGCTCATTAGAAGTACCCCTCGCGCTTGCGGTCTTCCATCGCGGCCTCGGAGAGCTTGTCGTCGGCGCGGGTGGCGCCGCGCTCGGTGAGGCGGCTGGCGGCGATCTCGGCGATCACGGCCTCGATGGTGGTGGCGTCGGAGTCGACGGCGCCGGTGCAGGACATGTCGCCGACGGTGCGGTAGCGGACCAGCCGCCGTTCGACCGGTTCGCTGTCCTTGGGGCCGCCCCACTCGCCGGCGGTCAGCCACATGCCGCCCCGGGAGAAGACGTCGCGCTCGTGCGCGTAGTAGATCTCCGGCAGCTCGATGCCCTCGCGCTCGATGTACTGCCAGACGTCCAGCTCGGTCCAGTTGGACAGCGGGAAGACCCGCACGTGCTCGCCGACCGCGTGCCGGCCGTTGTACAGCGACCACAGCTCGGGGCGCTGGCGGCGCGGGTCCCAGGCGCCGAACTCGTCGCGCAGCGAGAAGACGCGCTCCTTGGCGCGGGCCTTCTCCTCGTCCCGGCGGCCACCGCCGAACACCGCGTCGAAGCGGCCCTTCTCGATGGCGTCGAGCAGGGGCACGGTCTGCAGCGGGTTGCGGGTGCCGTCGGGGCGCTCGCGCAGCCGGCCGTCGTCGATGAAGTCCTGGACGTGGGCGACGTGCAGGCGCAGGTTGTGCTCGGCGACGACCCGGTCGCGGTAGGCGAGGACCTCGGGGAAGTTGTGCCCGGTGTCGACGTGCAGCAGCGAGAAGGGGATGGCGGCGGGCGCGAAGGCCTTGAGCGCCAGGTGCAGCATGAGGATGGAGTCCTTGCCGCCGGAGAACAGGATCACCGGGCGCTCGAACTCCCCCGCGACCTCGCGGAAGATGTGCACCGACTCGGCCTCCAGCGCGTCCAGGTGGGACAGCGCGAAGGGGTTGTCGGTGCGGACCGGACTGTCGGTCGCGGTGGTCATGCCAGGCCCCTCTCGGTCAGGAAGGCGTGCAGCTCGGCGGCGGAGTCGGCCACCTCGCGGCCCTGCGTCTGGATCCGCAGCTCCGGGTTCTGCGGAGCCTCGTACGGGTCGTCGACGCCGGTCAGGCCGGAGATCTCGCCGGCCGCCTGCTTGGCGTACAGGCCCTTGACGTCCCGTTCGGCGCACAGCTCGACCGGGGTGGCGACGTGGATCTCCAGGAACTCGGTGCCGGCCGCGGCGTGCCGCTCGCGCACGGCGGTGCGGGAGTCGGCGAACGGGGCGATCACCGGGGCGAGCACCTTGACGCCGTTGGCGGCGAGCTTCTCGGCGACGAAGCCGATCCGGGTCACGTTGGTGTGCCGGTCCTCGCGGGAGAAGCCGAGGCCCTTGGAGAGGAACTCGCGGATCTCGTCGCCGTCCAGCACCTCGACCTTGTGGCCCTCGGCGCGCAGCCGCTCGGCCAGCGCGAAGGCCAGGGTGGTCTTGCCCGCGCTCGGCAGCCCGGTCAGCCACACGGTGGCGCCGCGCTCGCAGGGGGCGGCCGCACGGGCCGCCTCTGCGGCTCCGTCGGCGGCCGATGTGTTCGCTGTCACGGTGTCTTCCTTACACGGTAGTTGACGGATCGTCAGAGATGGATGCCGCACTCGGTCTTGCCGGAGCCGGACCAGCGGCCGGCCCGGGCGTCCTCGCCCTCGGCCGGCTTGCGGGTGCAGGACAGCGGCGAGCAGCCGATCGAGGTGTAGCCCTCCCACAGCAGCGGGTTGAGCAGCACGCCGTTGGCGGCGACGTAGGCGTCCACGTCCTCCTGCGTCCACCGGGCGATCGGGGCGATCTTGACCTTGCGGCGCTTCGGGTCCCAGGCGACCACCGGGGTGTTCGCCCGGGTCGGGGACTCGTCGCGGCGCAACCCGGTGGCCCAGGCGTCGTAGCCGCCGAGGCCGCGGGTGAGCGGCTCGACCTTGCGCAGCGAGCAGCAAAGGTCCGGGTCGCGGTCGTGCAGGTTCGGCCCGTGCTCGGCGTCCTGCTCGGCGACGGTCTTCAGCGGGGTGAGCGTGATGACGTTGACCGGCATGGTCGCCGCCACCGCGTCCCGGGTGCCGATGGTCTCCGCGAAGTGGTAGCCGGTGTCCAGGAACACCACGTCCACGCCGGGGAACACCGAGGAGGCGAGGTGGGCGACCACCGCGTCCTCCATGGAGGAGGTGACGCAGAACCGCTTGCCGAAGGTGTCGGCGGCCCAGCGCAGGACCTCCTGCGCCGTGGCCTCCTCCAGCTCGCGGCCGGCCGTGGTCGCGAGCTTCTCGTAGTCAGGTGCTGCGCTGGTCATGTGACGTACCCCCGTCGGTCGGTGCCAGCAGGCCGAGGAACTTCAGCTGGAAGGCGCGGCGGCACCCGTGGCACTCCCAGGCGCCGTGGCCGGCCTCGCAGGGGCGCAGGTCCTCGTCCCCGCAGTACGGGCAGAAGAACGGTGCGGCTCTCTCACTCATGACAGCTGCTCCTCGCTGGCCCGGGCCGTCCACTGGGCGAAGCGCTCGCCCTCGGTGCGGTCGGCCTGGTAGCGGGT
This sequence comes from Kitasatospora sp. NPDC001683, assembly GCF_053596495.1. Taxonomy (NCBI): domain Bacteria; kingdom Bacillati; phylum Actinomycetota; class Actinomycetes; order Kitasatosporales; family Streptomycetaceae; genus Kitasatospora; species Kitasatospora sp. NPDC001683. The sequence continues at coordinate 8,609 of NZ_JBSFGK010000112.1, read as the reverse complement.
CAGCAGGCGCTCGACGTAGTCGGGCAGGCCGGCGCTGGTGACCTTGAGGCCGCGGACCTTGCGGCCGAAGCCGGCCTCCAGGCCGAGCGCGCCGCCCAGGTGCACCTGGTAGCCCTCGACCTGGTTGCCGTGCTCGTCGGTGACGAGCTGGCCCTTGAGGCCGATGTCGGCGACCTGGATGCGGGCGCAGGCGTTCGGGCAGCCGTTGATGTTGATGGTCAGCGGCTCGGCGAAGTCGGGCAGGCGCTGCTCGAGCTCGTCGATCAGGGAGCGGCCGCGCTCCTTGGTCTCGACGATGGCGAGCTTGCAGTACTCGATGCCGGTGCAGGCCATGGTGCCGCGGCGGAACGGCGAGGGGGTGACCCGCAGGTCGAGCTCCTCCAGGCCGGCCACCACCGACTCGACGTGCTCCTCGGCGACGTCGAGGATCAGCATCTTCTGCTCGGTGGTGGTGCGCACCCGGTCGCTGCCGTGGGCGGCGGCGAGGTCGGCGATCCGGCCGAGCAGCTTGCCGTCGACCCGGCCGACGCGCGGGGCGAAGCCGATGTAGTAGCGGCCGTCCCGCTGCTGGTGGACGCCGACGTGGTCGCGCCAGCGGGCGACCGGCTCGACCGGCGCGGGGCCGTCGATCAGGCGGGTCTTCAGGTACTCGTCCTCCAGCACCTGGCGGAACTTCTCGGTGCCCCAGTCGGCGACCAGGAACTTCAGCCGGGCGCGGTTGCGCAGGCGCCGGTAGCCGTAGTCGCGGAAGATGCCGATCACGCCGCCGAAGACGTCCGGCACCTGCTCCAGCGGGACCCAGGCGCCCAGTCGCACGCCCAGCTTGGGGTTGGTGGACAGGCCGCCGCCGACCCACAGGTCGAAGCCCGGGCCGTGCTCGGGGTGGACCACGCCGACGAAGGAGACGTCGTTGATCTCGTGCGCGACGTCCAGCAGCGGGGAACCGGAGATCGCGGCCTTGAACTTGCGCGGCAGGTTGGAGAACGCCGGGTTGCCGATGAAGCGGCGCTGGATCTCCTCGATCGCCGGGGTGCCGTCGATGATCTCGTCCTGGGCGACGCCGGCCACCGGGGAGCCGAGGATGGCGCGCGGGGTGTCGCCGCAGGCCTCGGTGGTGGACAGGCCGACGGCCTCCAGCTTCTGCCAGATCGCCGGGACGTCCTCGATCCGGATCCAGTGGTACTGGATGTTCTGCCGGTCGGTCAGGTCGGCGGTACCCCGGGCGTACTGCTCGGAGACCTCGGCGATGGCCCGCAGCTGGGGGACGGTCAGCCGGCCGCCGTCGATGCGCACGCGCATCATGAAGTACTCGGCGTCCAGCTCGTGCGGGTCCAGGATCGCGGTCTTGCCGCCGTCGATGCCCTCCTTGCGCTGGGTGTAGAGCCCCCACCAGCGCATCCGGCCGCGCAGGTCGGCGGGGTCGATCGAGTCGAAGCCCCGGTGCGCGTAGATCGTCTCAATGCGTGTCCGCACATTGAGACCGTCGTCGTCCTTCTTGATCTGCTCGTTGGCGTTCAGGGGGGTGAAGTGGCCCATGCCCCACTGGCCCTCGCCGCGGTGGCGGGTCACCTTGCGAGCCGCGGCGGGGCGGCGCGCGGCAGTGCGGTCGGCCGTGGGCTCGGCGATCTCGGGAGAGGTGGCCATGCTGAAGTCCTTCGGGGCAGGTGGCGCTGACGCCGGGTGGGTCGCGGAGCGTGCTCGGCCGTACGGGACTGCTGTGACCTGCGGGTTTCTCAGGGCCGGGAGAGCAGTGACCGGGCCGGGCGGGCGCCTGCGCATCCGCTGGTGCGGGGATGGCGGTGGGATCGGCGCCGGGTGCGGTGGTGCGGCGGGGTGGGAGCTCAGGTCACCGGACAGATGGCGCTGGACACGCGAAGGAGATCGACGTGGAGTCGACCTACTAGGGTGGTTCCGGCGCTAGGCATGGCAAGAGATTCGCACGGCGCGGGACTCGCGGTCCACTAACGTCCGGATTCTGGACGCTGAGATTTCGGATCGTGGGACGGTCGACCGTTCCCGCGGCTCCCCGCCGGGCGTCCGTCCGCGCGCTGCGCACGCGCCCGTACCCCCGGGGGAGATCAACCGGAGCGCCCGGCCCGATACCGTTAGCCCTGTGCAAGCAGCAGGCGATACGACCAGACCGAACCCCGAGCGGCCGTCCCGGCGCCGGGGCAAGGGCTCCCGGCGCGCGGCCAAACGGGCCACCTGGCGCCGCACGGCGTGGGACTTGATCAAGGACACCACCAACACCTGCGTCGAGTACCGCGTCACCGGCCTCGCCGCGGAGGCGGCCTTCTTCACCCTGCTGTCGATCCCGCCGCTGCTCCTCGGCCTGGCCGCCACCCTCGGCTACCTCGACGAGTTCCTCGGTGCCGGCACCATCGAACGGCTCAAGCACGACATCGTCTCGGCCTCCAGGACGGTCCTGTCGGAGTCCTCCGTCAACGAGGTCGTCAAACCGCTGCTCAGCCAGGTCTTCGACCACGTCCGGCCGGACCTGATCTCGATCGGCTTCCTGTTCTCGCTGTGGTCCGGATCCCGGGCGCTCTACATCTTCATCGACACCATCACCGTGATGTACGGGCTGGACGGCAAGCGGGGCATCGTCAAGACCCGGCTGATGTCGCTGGGCCTCTACCTCGGCGCCCTGGTGATCAGCTCCCTGGTGCTGCCGCTGCTGATGGCCGGGCCCGGTCTGGTCGAGAACGCGGTGCACGGCATCGCGGGCCTCGTCGGCGCCGCCTACTGGCCGGTCGCGATCCTGCTGCTGATCGTCTCCCTCACCACCCTCTACCACCTGGCCGTACCGGTCTCCACGCCCTGGCGCGAGGACATCCCCGGCGCCCTGGTCGCCCTGGTGGTGCTGGTCTTCTGCAGCGTCGGACTGCGGATCTACCTGGTCAGCTCGATCGAGGGCCACTCGGTGTACGGCTCGCTGGCCGCGCCGGTGGCCGTGCTGCTGTGGATCTTCGTGGTGGCCCTCGCGGTGCTCATCGGCGCCGCCATGAACGCCGCCATAGACCGCCGCTGGCCCACCCTGGAGACCGCCGACGCCCGCGCCGAGAACGAGCGCGCCCACGAGGAGGCGGCCGCCGCCGTGGTCCGCGAGGTCGCCGCCCGACGGGCCGTCGAACGGGCCCGGCGCGCCCGCGAACTGGGCCTGGCCGAGGGCATGGAGGAGGAGTGGGGCGAGGAGGAGCTGGACGACGTCGACGCGCCCGCCGAGTACCCCGAGCGGTGGGCCGACGTGCTCGCCGCCGACAACCTGCGCGGGCGCCTCACCGCCCGCCCCGGGCCGCACCACCGGCCCGCCCCGCCGCCGCCGGACAGCGACCGGCCGGTGGGGCCGCCGCCGGTGGGGCCTGGGCCGGGGCAGGAGCGGCCGGGGCCGGGGCCGAGGTACCCGTCCGGGCCGCCGTGGGAGCAGCGGTAGCGGTTCTCCGGCCGCCACGGGTTCCGTTCGCGGGTTCCGTTCGCGGGTTCGCCTGCGGGTTCCGTCCAGGGAGACGGGCAGGGATACGTGCAGGGATATGGACAGGGCCTCCCCCGCGGTGCGGGGGAGGCCCTGTCCGTCTGTCAGGCCGTCCGGCCGGGTTCGTGGCCCTCGGCGGCCCTTCCGGGCCCCGGGTGCCGTCAGACGGACGGGTTCGGGGGGAAGGGGGACTGCGCCGGCCGGCCGTAGCCGTGGGTGGGCTGCTCCTCGACCGGGGGGTAGCCGTAGGACGGCTGCGGGGCGGCCGGCTGCGGTCCCCCGGCGGGGGGCCGGCCGAAGGCGGGGCGCACCTCGGTGAGGGCGCCCGGGTCCGCGAGGCCGGGGCCGGCGGGGGCCGGCGCCGTCGGGTCGGGGCCCGGAGTCTGCGGCCGGCCGGCGCCCGCGGTCTGGCCCTGGTTCGGGCCCTGGCCCTGGCCCGTTGAGGCCGGGTCGGATGCCGCCGCCGGACGGCCGGCCTGGCCGCTCTGCGCGGGGAGCGGCTCGGGGGTCGGCTGGACCGGGTCCAGGGCGGTGCGGCCCGAGGAGTCGCTCAGCTTGATCAGCAGCGCGACCATCAGCCAGTTCGCCAGCAGTGAGGAACCACCGGCCGCCAGGAACGGCAGCGCCTTTCCGGTCAGCGGCACCAGCCCGCTCACGCCGCCGACCACCACGAAGATCTGCAGCGCGAGCGCCGCCGACAGCCCGGCGGCCAGCAGCTTGCCGAACGGGTCGGTCAGGCCGATCGCGGTGCGCAGGCCGCGCTGGATCAGCAGCACGTACACCAGCAGGATCGCGGTCACCCCGGCCAGGCCCAGCTCCTCGCCGATGGTGGTGAAGATGAAGTCGCTGCGCCCGGCGAAGCCGATCAGCCACGGCCGGCCCGAGCCCAGGCCCGTCCCGGTCATGTGGCCGGTGCCCAGGCTGAACAGGGCCTCGGCGGGCTGTTCGGAGATCGCCGGGTCGTGCACCGGCTTGTAGTAGTCGAGCGGGTGCAGCCAGGCCTCGACCCGGCCGTGCACGTGCGGTTCCAGGGTGCCGACCACCGTCGCGCCGCCGACCGCCATGATGATGCCGAGCACCACCCAGCTGGTGCGTTCGGTCGCCACGTACAGCATCACGATGAAGAGGCCGAAGAAGATCAGCGAGGTGCCCAGGTCGCGCTCGAAGATCAGCACCAGCAGGCTGACCGCCCAGATCGCCAGCACCGGACCGGCGTGCCGGCCGCGCGGCAGGGTCATCCCCCAGACCTTCCGCCCGGCCAGCGCCAGGGCGTCCCGGTTGGCCATCAGGTAGCCCGCGAAGAAGATCGTGATCGCGACCTTCACGAACTCGTCCGGCTCGAAGGAGGGCAGCCCGGGGAGCTTGATCCACCGCTTGGCGCCGAAGCTGTCGGTCGGTGAGAACACCGGCGCGGTCAGCAGGATCAGCGCGCCCGCCATCATCAGGTAGACGTACCGCTGGAAGAAGCGGTGGTGCTTGACGAAGACGATCAGCGCGAGCGCCGCCGCCACCGAGATGAACACCCACATGAACTGGCCGGGCGCGGCCGGGACCTTCTGGTAGTCGCCCTTGAGCGGGTGCGCGGCCTTGTAGCTGAAGTCCAGCCGGTCCAGCAGCACCAGCCCGAAGCCGGTCAGGAAGACGCCCAGCGGCAGGATCAGCGGGTCCGCGTACGGCGCGAACCGGCGCACCGCCAGATGTGCCACCGCGACCAGCGCCCCGAGGGACAGGCCGTGGACCAGCAGCCCGGGCGGCAGCTTGTCGGTCAGCGCCAGCGAGGCGTCGATGTGTCCGGCCAGACAGACGGCCACCGCGAGCGCCAGCAGGCCCAGCTCGATGTTGCGGTGGCGCGCGGCCAGCCGGCGGCCCTCCCCGCGTGCAGTGCTTTGCACCTCTTGTCGTCCCCTTGTTGTCACCCACGTGGCCGGTATCGCGCCGACGGTGCATCCTGCCAGACGATGGCGGCTCCGCGCCGGTTGCGCCTGCGGGCCGGGCAAGGGCAGAACTTTGCCTCGGCAAAGCTTTGTTCGGCTTTGGTAAAGGTTTGTTCAGGCCCGGGTATAGAGGTGGGCCCCGGCTGTGGCGGGCCCGGTCCGGAGGGCCATCATGGCCGGGCGCCGCGGCTCCTGCCCGGCGACTCCCGGCGCCTCCCCGGCGGCCCCCGACGCCCCTCCCGGCGACGGCCGGGTGGCGGGTGCGGACGAGGCGGGCGGACGGATGAACGGCGCGGTGGACGTCGCGGTGGATGCCGCGGCCCGGACACTCGGCCACGGCGGCGCCGCCCGGGCGCTCGCCTACGGCGGACCGCCCGCGTGGCAGTGGTCCGACCTGGCCACCTCCTGGACCCTCGAACCGCTGGTGCTCGCCCTGTCGGTGCTCCTCGGCGGCTGGTACCTGAGCGCGGTGCGCACCGTCCACCGCGGCGACGGCGAACGCTGGCAGCCCACCCGCACCACGGCCTTCCTCGGCGGGCTGCTGCTGTGGATCTGGTGCACCTGCTCCGGCCTCGGGGTGTACGAGCGCATCCTCTTCACCGACCGGGCCGTACAGGTCGTGCTGCTGCTCATGGTCGTCCCGCTGCTGCTCGCGCTCGGCGCGCCCGTCTCGCTGCTGGTCGAGTCCTCGCCGGAGCACCGGCGGGAGCGGATCCTGCGGGTGCTGCGCAGCCGGCCGTCCAAGGTGCTGATGTTCCCGGCGGTCTCCACGGCGCTGCTGATGGCGCCGCCGTGGCTGCTCTACTTCACGCCCTGGTACGAGTGGTCGCTCTCCAGCGGGGTCGGGAACGTGGTGCTCCACCTGGCGCTGGTGCTGCTGGGCCTCGCCTACTTCTGGCCGCGGCTGCAGCTCGACCCGGTCGGGCACGAGTACCCGCACCTGGTGGGGCTGTTCATCACCTTCGCCGAGGTGATCTTCGACGCGGGGCTCGGGATCGTGCTGATCTACGGCGGCCACCTCGTCGCCGAGCACTACTACGTCGCGCTCGGGCGCCCCTGGGGGCCGAGCCTGGCCCAGGACCAGACCTGGGGCGGCAACGCCTTCTGGGTGCTGGGCGACCTCGTCGGGCTGCCGTTCCTGGCCGCGCTGGTGCGGCGGATGGTGGTGCAGGGGCGCGAGGAGATCAAGGCCGTGGACGCCGAGCTGGACGCCCGCTTCGAGGCACAGGCCGCGCAGGCCCGGGCGGCCGGGCTGCCGGAGGAGGAGGAAACGGGCATGCGGCCGTGGTGGCTGGACGACCCGAACCTCAAGCACCGCTACGGCGGGTAGCCCGGCTTCCCGCTTCTTCCCGTCCCGCCGGGTCCAACCTTGCTCCCGGCGGGGCTGCTGGCGGTCCCCCGCCGAGGGCTCCCTCGCCGCCCAGGACCGCGTTTCCGCAGGTCAAAAATAGGTTGGCCGTCATGGCCCGCTCCGCTAGCGTGTGACGCGTCAGGTTCGGGGCCATTGGGCCGCCGGAGGAGTTTCGGGGGCCGTTGGGCCATCCGAGGAGTAGAGAGCAGGAGGTGAACCCCGTGGTCGTTGTCGCCCCGATAGCTGCCCTGGGCAGCGCTCGCGTTCACCTCCTTTTCCCGGCCGCCGGCTGAGCCTTCCGCGCCAGCCGTAGCCCGCCGGGACCATCTCCTCCCGAAGGGCCACTGCGTTGTTCAACGCTGCCTCCGTTCCGTCGTTCTCTACTTCTTCCTTCTCCTCCGAGAGCCTCACTGGCTTCACCGGGAGCTCCACCGAGAGCCCCACGCTGGCCGGCTACGGCTGGACGCCCGAGCTCGACCAGCTCTTCGCCCCGCTCGCCGAAGCCGGGCTGCTCCCGGCCCGGATCGTCCGGGTCGACCGCGGCCAGTGCGACGCCGTCCTCGCCGATCCGGAGACGGGCGAGCTGCGCACCGTCCGGCTCGACACCAGGCGGGTGGGCGACGCCGACATGATCAACTGCCCGTGCACGGGCGACTGGGCCGCCGTCGACCTGCATGCCCAGCCGATGGCCGCCGTCACCGCTCTGCTGCCACGCTCCACCGCGATCATCCGCAAGGTGGCCGGCAAGCGCTCCGACGGCCAGGTGCTGGCGGCCAACGTCGACACCGTCCTGATCGCCGCCTCACTCGCGGCCGATCCCGACCTCGGGCGGATCGAGCGCTTCCTCGCCCTGGCCTGGGAGTCCGGCGCCGAACCGCTGGTCGTCCTCACCAAGGCCGACCTCGTCGACGACGCCGAGTTCATCCGGGCCGACGTCGAAGCGGTCGCCCCCGGCGTCACCGTGCTGGTGGTCAGCGCCGAGACCGGCGAGGGCATCGACGTGCTGCGCGCCTGCGCCCCTGGCACGGCGGTGGTGATCGGTCAGTCCGGTGTGGGCAAGTCCACCCTCACCAACGCGCTGGCCGGCGCCGATGTGATGGCAGTCCAGCAGGCCCGCGAGGTCGACCAGAAGGGCCGCCACACCACGACCACCCGCGAACTGATACCGCTTCCCGGCGGGGGCGTGCTGATCGACACCCCCGGGCTGCGCGAGGTCGGCCTCTACGGTGGTGAGGGGGTGGACCTGGCCTTCGCCGACATAGCCGAGCTGGCCGAGGAATGCCGCTTCCACGACTGCAACCACCACACCGAGCCCGGCTGCGCGGTGCGGGCGGCGCTGGCCGACGGCACCCTGCCGCAGCGCCGGATGGACAGCTACCTCAAGCTCCAGCGCGAGAACGAGTGGATCGCCTCCCGCTCGGACGCCCGGGTGGCCAAGGCGCGGCTGAACAAGTGGAAGGCCATCACCAAGTCGATGCGCGCGGCGGGAGGTCCGGTGAAGCGCTGAGCAGAGGTGCTCCTGGCCCTAAGGGCGGGCGACGGCCCGGCTCGGGCGGGTTCGAACGCTCGCGCTGGCCACCTGCAGTGGCCACCTGTTCTGGTCGGCCGCCGGCGGCCGACCAGAACAGGACGGGCCGGGGTGCGTGGCGCGTGGGCGCAGTGAGCGTGGTGAGCGAGAAACGCCGGGTGGCCGCCGTGCGTCCGGTGGATCCGGCGGGTGTGGTGGGTTGGTGGCGGGTGGGCGCGGGGGCAGCCACGTCGGCGCGCCGTGGACGGCACCCGGCTGGTGATGGAGTACGCGGAGAAGCTGCTGGGCGACGACACCGTCTTCGGCTACCAGTACTCGCCGGAG
>NZ_JBSFGK010000111.1:0-22789 GCF_053596495.1 Kitasatospora sp. NPDC001683 | reverse complement strand
GCCGCCCACCGCCGCATTGCCTCCCGCAGCCGCATCGCCTCCCACCGCCGGGCCGTCGGACTGCTCGGGATGCCGGACCGGGCACCACCGCCCAGGAAGGAGCGCCGAATGCTGGGTGTCACCAATCTGCCCACCTACACCCTGGGGGCCCTGCTCATCATCCTGCTGCCGGGGCCGAGTTCGCTCTACACGCTCTCGGTCGCGAGCCGCCGGGGGGTGCGGACCGGTTACCGGGCGGCCGCCGGCATGTTCATCGGCGAAGCCCTGCTGATGCTCCTCACCTCGGCCGGGATCGCCTCCCTCCTGAAGGCGAACCAACTGGTCTTCTCCGTCGTCAAGTTCGCCGGAGCCGGGTACCTGGTCTGGATCGCGATCGGGATGATCCGCGCCGCCGTGGCCGTGTGGCGCAACCGCCCCGGCGAACGGCCCGCTCCCGAGACCGAGCCCGTCAAGGCCGAGCACCCGTTCCGCCGCTCGCTGCTGATCACCCTGCTCAACCCCAAGGCGATCCTGTTCTTCCTCTCCTTCTTCGTCCAGTTCGTGGACCCCGCCTACCCCCACCCCGCCCTCTCGTTCGGCCTGCTCGCCCTCGTCTACCAGGCGATCAGCACCACCTACATCTCCGTCCTGATCTTCGGCGGCACCTACCTGTCCGCCCAGTTCCGCCGCCACCGGCGCCTCTCCGCCGGCCTGACCGTCGGCTCCGGCGCCCTCTTCCTCGGCTTCGCCGCCAAGCTCGCCACCGCCGGCAACTGACGCGGCGACCCGGACCGATCCCTGAGGCTCAACCCCTAAGGGCGTGGACACGCTCGTCGGCGGGCATGGCATGGTCGTAGTTCAACGCCACCAGCCGTGAGAAGGTACGCCCCATGAAGGTCATCGACTTCGTTCTCAATGTCATCTGGCTGATTTTCTGTGGCATTTGGATGGCCATCGGGTACGCCATCGCCGGCATCATCTGCTGCGTGCTGATCGTGACCATCCCGTTCGGCATCGCCTCGTTCCGGATCGCCGGCTTCATACTGTGGCCGTTCGGGCGGACCACCGTCGAGCGCCCGGACGCCGGGGCGGCGTCCTGCGTCGGGAACGTGATCTGGTTCGTCTTCGCCGGGTGGTGGCTGGCCCTCGCGCACCTGGCCACCAGCATCCCGCTGTTCCTGTCGATCATCGGGATCCCGTTCGGCTGGGCCAACCTCAAGATGATCCCGATCTCGCTGATGCCGCTGGGCCGCGAGGTCGTGCCCAGCGACCAGGCCTTCGGCGGGCGGTACTGACCCTCCGGTGACGCCGGCGGAGTCCGCCGGTCAGGGGGCGCAGGTGGCGTTCAGCCGGTTGATGTCCTGGCGCAGCTTGTTGGTGCCGGCGCCGCCGTAGGGGTGGGAGTCGACGAAGTCCTGGGCGTCGTCGCGGACGTCCTGCCAGTCGGTGTCGTTCGTCGGGGCTCCGGCGTTGGCGAGGTCCTGGCGGGTCTGGGCGACGATCTGGCCGCAGGTGGCCGCCGGGCGGTCGGGTGCGGCGGCGTGGGCCGGGGCCGCCGGCGCGGCGAGGGCCAGGGCGGTCAGCAGGGCGAGGGCCACGTCGGCGGCGAGGGCGCGAGTGCGAGTCGTCATGCCGAGGCATGTGCGCACTCCGGGGGCGCCGCATGCCCACGCGGGCGGTGTTCCACCCGCGCGGGCGAGCGTGCGCCGACGGTGCGCGCCCGAACGGTGGCGCTAGAGGTCGAGGATCCGTACCGCCAGCTCGCGCATCTCCACCTTGCGGATCTTGCCGGTGACCGTCATCGGGAACTCCTCGACCACGTGCACGTAGCGCGGCACCTTGAAGTGGGCGAGCCGGCCGGTGCAGTAGGCGCGCACCGCCTCGGCGGTGAGCGGCTCGGCGCCCTCGCGCATCCGGATCCAGGCCATCAGCTCCTCGCCGTACTTCGGGTCGGGGACGCCGATCACCTGGACGTCCAGGATGTCGGGGTGGGTGTGGAGGAACTCCTCGATCTCCCGCGGGTAGAGGTTCTCCCCGCCGCGGATCACCATGTCCTTGATCCGCCCGGTGATGGCGAGGTAGCCGTCCTCGTCCATCACCGCGAGGTCCCCGGTGTGCATCCAGCGGGCCGCGTCGACGGCCTCCGCGGTGCGCTCGGGCTCGTCCCAGTAGCCGAGCATGACGGAGTAGCCGCGGGTGCACAGCTCGCCGGGCTCGCCGCGCGGGACGGTGCGACCGGTGGCCGGGTCGACGACCTTGACCTCCAGGTGCGGGCCGACCCGGCCGACCGTGGAGACCCGGCGCTCGACCGGGTCGTCGGTGCGGGTCTGGGTGGAGACCGGCGAGGTCTCGGTCATGCCGTAGCAGATCGAGACCTCCGCCATGCCCATCCGCTCGATGACCGCCTTCATCACCTCGGTCGGACAGGGCGAGCCGGCCATGATGCCGGTGCGCAGGCTGCCGAGGTCGTAGCGGGCGAACTCCGGGTCGGCGAGTTCGGCGATGAACATGGTCGGCACGCCGTACAGCGAGGTGCAGCGCTCGGCGGCCACGGCGGCCAGGGTGGCGCCGGGTTCGAAGGAGGGGGCCGGGATGACCATGCAGGCGCCGTGCGAGGTGGCGGCGAGGTTGCCCATCACCATGCCGAAGCAGTGGTAGAAGGGCACCGGGATGCAGATCCGGTCCTGCTCGCCGTAGTTCAGCAACTCGCCGACGAAGTAACCGTTGTTGAGGATGTTGTGGTGCGAGAGGGTGGCACCCTTGGGGAAGCCGGTGGTGCCCGAGGTGTACTGGATGTTGATCGGGTCGTCCGGCGCCAACTCGCCCTGGCGTTCGGCGAAGAGGGCGAGGAGGCCGGGATCGGCCGCGCGGCCGGCCGTCAGCAGAGCGTCCCAGGCGGGGCTGCCGAGCAGCACCACGCGCTCCAACCCGGCGCAGCGCGGCCGGACTTCCTCGATCATCCCGGCGTAGTCCGAGGTCTTGAAGCTCTCCGCGGCGACCAGCAGCCGGATCCCGGCCTGGTTCAGCACGTACTCCAACTCGTGCGCCCGGTAGGCCGGGTTGACGGTGACCAGGATCGCCCCGAGTTTGGCGGTGGCGTACTGGGTGAGCGTCCACTCCGCGCAGTTGGGGGCCCAGATGCCGACCCGGTCGCCCTTGGCGATCCCGAGTTCCAGCAGGCCGAGGGCCAGCGCATCGACGTCGGCGCCGAATTGGGCGTACGTCCAGCGGCGGGCGGTGGGACGGTCGACCAGGGCGTCGCGGTCGGGGAAGGCGCGCACCGCGCGGTCGAGGTTCTCCCCGATGGTGTCGCCCAGCAGCGGGACGTCCGAGGTGCCGGAGGCGTAGCTGCGCGGGGTCGGCGTGGTCGGCACGGGCTGGCTCCTGGGTGCGGCGGTGCGGGACGGGCACCATGGTCGCGGCTCCCGGTCCCGCGCCGCCACCCCCGAACGGGGGTACCGACACGACGCCGGGGCCGCCCGTCTCCTTCGACGGACGGCCCCGGCGCTCCGGTCAGCCGTTGATGCAGACGTTCCCGACGGTCGGGTTGAGCAGGCCGAACACGTTCATCGTGTTGCCGCAGATGTTGGTCTCGAAGTTGATCGGGATCTGGATCTGGTTACCGGAGAACACGCCGGGCGAGTTGGTCGCGATGCCGTTGGCGGTCGCGCTGCCGGCGGAGGCGGTGCCGGCACCGGCGAGGACGGCCACCGCGGCGAGCGCGGTGGCGGCGAGGGTGGTGCGAATACGCATTGCGTCACTCCTTGTGAGGGTGGCGAAGTTCCGTGTGACGATCACACTCGCACCGATCGAACTCGACGGCAGTCCGGGAACGGTCGAATTGGTCATTCGGAGGGCGTGTCGCCCTCCCACCCCGAGGCCGCCGGCCCCGCGAACCCGGACACGCTCAGTGATTCCAGCAGCTCCCGGGCCGGTTCCAGCCCCGGTTCGGCCACCACCGCGCGGTGCAGCAATCCGAGCGCGAACGCTATGTCACCGGCTGCCAGGGCCTCCAGCGCCCGGTTGTAGTCGATCCGAGCGGCGTAACGCAGCCGGAACAGCGCGCTCAGGTCCTCCCGGCAGGACGGGCAGCCGAGCGACTGCCGGTCCGCCGGCACCTTGCACAGCGGGCACAGCACGTCCAGGGGCGCCACAGCAGTCGTCGCGGCACTCATCCCGGCGCCCGCCCCGGCACTCGTCGCGGCACTCATCGCGGACCGGCCTCCTCCGGACGGACCGGGCCCAGCGACTCGGCGGCCGGCTCGCTGCCGAGCTCCCGCTGCGCCTGCGCGTACAGGGCCAGCAGGTTCGACATGTGGGTGTTGACCGCCTCCATGTTGGGCGCCTCCACCGCGTCGTCCAGCCCGCGCAGCTCCGCCATGATCCGCTGCGCCAGGGCCGGCGAGATCATGTTCTGGCTCACGTAGACGTTGCACATGGTGAGCATCCGGAAGGTGTGCCCGAGCGAGTCGCACAGCTCGTCCGCCTTCTGGGCCGCGCGCACCGCGCCCTCCCAGTCGGCCGCCTCCCGGCGCAGCCGCAGCTCGGCGGCCACCGAGCGCAGTCGGTCCAGGTCGCTCGGGTCCAGGTGCTTCTCGCAGTAGTGGATGAACAGGCTCAGGTACGCCTCCGAACCGCGCACCCAGCGCTGGGCCTTGAGCTGACGCTGCGCCCGCTCCAGCGCCTCGTCCACCGACTGGCCGCGGGTCTGCCCGGCCGCCAGGTCGTCCAGGGCGTCCATCAGCCGCTGGGCCTCGCGCATCTCGGCCTCGGTGAGCTCCCCGCCCCAGCGGTCGGTGAAGGTCTCGATCTGCCGCTGCTGCTCCTCGACCTGCACCTTCAGCTCCGGGTCCAGGGTGACCCGCTCCAGCTTGACGGTCTTCTCCGCGCCGCCCTGGATCCGCACCGACAGGGTGATGGTGCGGTCGCGGTCGAGGCCGAAGGAGACCTCGACCGGGGTGCGGCCGCCGAGGCCCTCGGGCAGGCGCAGGGTGAGGTGGCCGATCAGCTCGTTCTGCTGGGCGATCTCGTGCTCGCCCTCGTAGACCGCGATCTCCAGCCGCTGCCGGCCGCTGCCGGAGACCACGAACTCCCGGCTGACCGGCGAACTGGTCGGGTAGCTGGTGTTCTTGGGGATGATGACGGCCAGCCGGCCGTCGTTGAGCTCGATGCCCAGGTTCTTCGGGGTGATGTCGAAGGGGTTGGTGACCTGCATCAACTCCCCGCAGCCGGCGCACACTTCGCTGCCCGGCGGGTTGACCCGGGCGCAGGAGGCGCAGCGCAGGCCGACGTCCTCGGCGGCGGTGGAGGCCACCTTGGTGTGGCCGGGGGCGGCCGAGTTGAGCGCCTCGCCGCACAGTTCGCAGGCGGTGACGCCGGGGGCGGCCGGGGTGCCGCAGCGCGGGCAGTTGTCGCCGCGCACCACGGTGGTGGTCTGGGACTGCTTCGGGATGGTCGCCCCGGCGCCGGTCCCGGTACCGGCGTCGGCCGAACCGGCCATGTCCTGCGCGCACTTGGGGCAGGCGGTGGCCTCGGCGTCCACCGGGATGTGGCAGGTCGGGCAGGAGACCCGGTCGCCGCCGAGCAGGGAGGTGGCGCAGTTGGCGCAGTTGGAGGCCGACAGGTCGCCGGGGGCCCGGCACTCGGGGCACTCCACCTCGCCGACCAGCGCGGACTGCACGGCCGCGCCGAGCGCCACGCACTGCATCGGGTTGACGCCGCGCTTGATCCGACGGGTGCCGAACACCTCGCCGAGCCGCCGCTCGACCAGCGGGATCGAGGTCGAGCCGCCGACCAGCACCACCTCGTCGATGTCCCCGACGGTCAGGTTGGCCTGCATGATGGCCTTGTGGGTCAGCTCGATGGTCCGCTCGATCTGGGCCTCGATCAGCTCCTCGAAGCGAGCGCGCTCGAACTCCGTCTCCAGCACCAGCTGTCCGGACCCCAGGCCGGGCAGGATGACCTCGGAGGACTGCTGGTTGGAGAGCTCGATCTTGACCGTCTCGGCGGTGGAGGCGATCTTCGGGCGGTCGCGCAGGTCGGGCTGGTAGTCGGCGCCGTACTCCTCGCGGATGTCCTCCAGCAGCGCGGTGGTGATCGCACGGTCGAAGTCGTCACCGCCCAGCAGGTTGTCGCCCTCGATGCCGAGCACCGAGACCGAACCGGGCACCAGCAGCAGGATGGAGATGTCGAAGGTGCCGCCGCCGAGGTCGTACACCAGGACGGTGCGGCCCTCGTCGCCGGCCTCGCTGGCCAGCCCGTACGCGAGCGCGGCGGCGGTCGGCTCGTTGATGATCCGCAGCACGTGCAGGCCGGCCATCCGGCCCGCCTCCTGGGTGGCGGCGACCTGCCGCTCGCCGAAGTAGGCGGGGACGGTGATGACGGCCCGGTGGAAGGGCTCGCCGAGACGCTGCTCGGCGTCCTGCTTGAGCCGGTGCAGGATGATCGCGGAGATCTCGATCGGGGTGTAGGAGCGGCCGTTGAACCAGACGTTGACGTCACCGTCGGTGCCCGCGGTGACCTTGTAGTCGACCTCCTTGAGGGCCGCCTGCACCTGCGGGTCCTTGAACTTGCGGCCCATGAAGCGCTTGACCGAGCGGATCACGTTGGCGCCGTCGATGGCGATCCGGCTGCGCGCGGTCGAGCCCACCAGCAGCTCGCCCTTGCGGCCGCTGCCGACCACGGAGGGCGTGGCCTCCTGGTTCTGCCGGTTGAAGATGATCTCCGGTTCGCCCCGGCGCAGGTGGGCCACCACCGAGTTGGTGGTGCCCAGGTCGATGCCGAGTGTGCGGTACATGTCGTTCCCCTCTTGCCCCTCGTGGTCCTGGCTACTTCTTGCGCTTGGCCCGCTTGGCCGGGCGGCCCGCCGCCCTGGCCTGGCGACGGACCCTGGGCGGTACCGGCCTGGCCGGGGCCTCGACGGGCTCGGGCTCGGGCTCGGGCTCGGGCTCGGGCTCGGGCTCGGTCCCGGACGCCGTCTCGACTGCCTCCGGCTCCTCGTGGCCGTCGGACTCCTCGAGGCCGTCGGACTGCCCGGGCTCTAGCAGCCCGGTCCTGGGGTCCTCGGCCGGCGGCAGCGCCGACTCCGGTGCGGCGACGACCACTTGGGCCCGGCGCAGCACCTCCTGCTCCCAGAAGAATCCGGTCACCACGGTCTGCACCACGGTCTCCGGCGCCACCCCCGGCCGCACCTCGACGCCGACGATCTCGGTCAGCGCCGGGTCCGCCGCCAGGCCGTCCAGCCGCATCGGCTTCACCCCGGCCTTGGCGAGCCGGCCGAGCAGCCGGCGGCGGGTGGCCTCCAGCCCGGCGCCGCGACCGTGCGCGACCAGCTCGCGGTCCAGGCCGAGCGCGGCGAGCGCGTCGTCCACCTCGACCAGGACGCCCAGCAGTTCCCGTTGCTCGGCCCGGGCCTGCTGCTTCTGCTCGGTCAGCTTGTTCCCCAAAAGGGACGCCCGGAAGAGCAGTTGGGTGAACTTGGCCTCCAGGTCGACGGACTCGACGCCGGGCGGGACCTCCAGCGGCAGGTGGCCGTCGAGCAGGGATGCGATCGGTGCGTCGGTCATTCCGGAACCTCGATCTGCGGCAGCACGGACAGGTCGGCCGCGTAGCGGGCGGGGACGGGCGGTTCGGGGTCGGCGCCGCCGGGGGCGGGCTCGACGAAGTCGGCGGCGGACTCGGCCCGGTGCAGGGCGAGCAGGGCCGGGGCGGGCGGCAGCGGCGGGCGCTCGATCACCAGCAGCGGTTCGGCGAGCGCGGGGGCCAGCAGGTCGGCGGCCTGGTCCACCGGCTCGGGCGGGAGCGGCTGTTGGAGGTCCACCTCCAGGCGCCGGTCCGGGTTGCGCAGCAGCGCGGCGGCGTCCTGGATCTGCTGGCGGGTGAACCGGCCCGCCTTCAGCGCCTTCCCGACCGACAGGTTGATCTCGCGCACCCCGGCCGTGGGCGGGATGCCCAGGACCTCGTACGGCGACGGTTCGTGCAGTGGCATGTCGGGTGGCCCCTCTCCTCACGGTTCACGACACTTGACGGGACGACGGGTCGCCGACGGCCGGACGCACGGTCTACGACGACGGAGGCTCCCGGTACGGTTGCCGGTCACCGGAGCCGGTTGATCCGTGTCTGCAGCGCGAGCAGCTCCCGGTCCCTCGGGTTGTACTCGAGGGCCGCGGCGATCAGCTGGCGGGCCTCCCAGTAGCGGTGGGCGTTGGCCTCGGCGACGGCGTAGGAGCTGAGGACGATGCCGAGTTCACTGTTCAGCTTCGTGGTGTCCGCCGGCGAGCCGGACAGCTCGAGGGCCTCCTTGAGCAGCTGGATCGCGACGGCGTAGCGGCGGGCCTCGTAGTGGCCGATCGCCTCGCCGCGCCAGACGCTGACCATCAGGCGGCGGATGTCGGTCGAGTCGTCGTAGGACTTGGCCTTGCGGAGCACGGCGGCCTGGGCCTCGAACGGTTCGTCCTGCATGGTGTCGATGACGTGGTTGGCGAGCATCACCGAGATCCGGCGCTTCGCCTCGGTCCCGGCGTCGCCCTCCCACTCCGGGTCCCAGAGCAGCGCCTGCATCATCCGGCCGATGGCGCGGGGCTCGTCGTCGGCGAAGGCGGCGGAGCGGGCGAGCTGGCGCAGCACGAAGGCCATGCCGTGCCGGTGCTCCGGGTCGTCGCTGAGCTGGATCAGCCGCTGCCACAGTCCGACGGCCTCCTCCAGCTCCTCGTCCGAGGCGTCGACCCGGCTGAGCTGGCCGACCCGGTTGCCGAGCGCGGCCTGCAGGAAGTGCTTGGCGGTCGGGTCGCCGGGGGCGAGGTCGAGGCTCTTCGCGAGCAGGTCGAGGGCGCGCGAGTAGTCCTTCTCCTCGTTGTTGATCTTGCGGGCCCACTGGGCGTAGGTCGCGCCGAGGTCACCGCGCACCTCGGGGTCGTCCGGGGCCAGCGCGAACGCCTTCTCCAGCAGCTCGGCCGCGCCCGCCTGGTCGTCCACGGTGTTCTTCAGCAGCGCGCGGGCGGCCCGTACGCCGCACTCCGCGGCGATCCGGGCCGTGTCTGCGGGCAGCGCGGGGCCGGGGACGGTCCGGGCCCGGGTCAGGCAGTCCAGTGCCTCCCGCCAGTCCTGGTTGCGGTGGTGCTCACGGGCCTGGCTGACCAGCGCCGCGCCGAGCAGCGCCTGCCAGGCCGCGTCGCGCTCGCCCTCGGCCACCGCGTCCAGCGCGGCCACGGCGGCGGCCTGGCGGCCCTGGAGGTGGAGGTACTGCTGCGGGCCCAGCGCGCCGAACAGGGCGAGGGCCCGGGTGAGCGCGGGCGCGTCGGGGCCGGTGGGCCGCCGCCAGGCCCGTACGGCCTGCTCGAAGGCCTCGGCCCAGGCGTCGGATCCGGTCTCGGCGCGCAGCAGCCCGTCCAGGACCGGGCCGACGACCAGGCGGCGCGCGGGGCCGCCGGGCAGGGTGATCCGGACGTCCTCCTGGGCGAAGGCGTCCGCGGCGTGTGCCTCCATGCCCAGGCGCAGCGTCCAGGCGGTGACCTCGTCGCCGCTGCGCCCGGCGGCCCGGTCGAGGGCGCGCAGGTCCTCGCGGAGGCGGTCGGTGAGCGCGGTGCGGGCGGCGGCCATCCGCTGCGGTTCGGCCGGGCGGCCGGTGATCCGGGCGGTCTGCGCCCACAGCTCCTCGCGGTGCAGGGCGGCGACCAGGCAGCCGACCGTCCAGGCCCAGAGCTGCTCGTCGGGCTCCTGGGCGGTCGCCGCGAAGCGGTAGCCGGCCAGGCCGAGGGCGTGCAGCAGGCGGGGGTGGGCCGGGTCCTTGAGCAGCAGCTCGCGGTAGGCCTGGTAGGCCTCGCGGTGGCGGCCCTCGGCGGCGTGCTGGTGGGCCTCGTGCTCGCCGAGCAGCACCAGCGCGCCGGCCGCCTGCGGGTGGCCGGGCGCGAGGGTCAGTGCCTGGCGCAGGTCGCCGGCCGCCCGTCCGGGCTGCTCGGCGGCGAGGGCGGCGCCGGCCCGGCGGACCAGCACGGCGGCCCGGGCGGCCCCGGCGTCGGCCGGCAGGTCGGCCAGGGCCTCGTCGAGGCGGCCGAGTTCGGCGCGCAGCAAGGCGAGGTCGAGCCGTACCGGCCCGGCGGTGGCGCTGTCGCCGAGCGCCTCGGCCCAGGCAGCCAGGACGGGTTCGGCCTGTTCGGGGGTGCCGGCCCGGCGGGCGCAGTCCAGTACGGCGCGCAGGGCGGGGCCGGCGCAGCGCGTGCAGCGCGGCGAGCCGGTCGCGGCGGGGGCGTGCAGGTGGTCGGCGCAGGCCTCGCGGCCGCAGCCGCCGCAGGCGCCGGTGGCGGGGCGGGCGCAGAGCGCGCAGTCCCCGGCGGGGGCCGCGGCGGGAGCGGTGGCCCCCGCCGCGGGCGCGGGCGCCGGCCCGCTCTGCGCGGGGATCCAGCCGACCACCTGGGTCGGGGCGGCAGCGGCGGGGTGGGCGTCCCCGGCGGGCTGCACCGGCCCCGTCCCGATGGGCCGCCCGGGCTGCGTACCACCCGCGGGCAGCGCGCCGCCCGCGGCCGTACCGGCGGTCCCAGCGCCGCCGACCGTACCGACGGATCCAGCGCCGCCCGGCGTACCGACGGTCCCGGTGCCGCCCGCCGCCGTGCCGGCGCCCAGGAAGTGCCGGTACCAGTCCAGCGCCGCGCCCCAGTTGCCGGCCCGTTCGGCGAGCAGGGCGCGCAGCCGGGCGAGTGCCGGGTCGCCGGCCGGGTCGGGGTCCAGCGGGGCGAGCAGCGCGATGGTCTGGACCGGACGGCCTGCCAGCAGCGCGGCGGCGGCCAGGTGGTAGCGGTCGCGGAGCCCGGCGGCGGGGTCGAGCAGGGCGGTGACCTGGTCGGTGGAGCCCTCGGCCAGGGCGAGTGCGGCGCGCAGCCGGGCCTGCCGGTGGGTGAGCGCGCCGGGCAGGGTGTCGGCCAGGGCGAGTGCGGCGGTGGCCGCCGCGCGGGCCTCGGCGCTGTCGCGGCCGGTGACCAGCAGGTGGGCGGCCTCGCGCAGGGCCGCCTCGCGCAGCGCGGCCCGGTAGCCGGGGGCGGCGGGGTGTTCGGCGGCGGCCCGCTGCCAGTGTTCGCGGGCGGCGGCCGGGTCGGTGGCCAGCAGGGTGCGGGCGAGCCGGTCGCGGGCGAGGGCCTGGCGGTCGTTCAGTTCGGGGTCGTCCAGCGACTCCCAGCGGGCCAGGGCGCCGGCCGGGTCGTCGGTGCGGGCGAGGGCGAGGCCGTGGTGGTAGGCGGCGATCCGGCTCCAGCGGGAGTCCGGCTGGTCGTCGGCCTCGGCGCGCAGGATCGGCTCGGCTTCGGCGGGCTGCCCGGCGGCGGTCAGGGCGGCGCCGAGCCGGACCCGGGCGGGGCGCCAGTCGGGGGCCTGGCCGAGGCCGGTGCGGTAGTCGGCGGCGGCCTTGGCGTGCCGCTCGGCCCGTTCGTGGACCAGGGCGAGGCCGAACCGGGCCGGGGCGAAGGAGGGTTGGACGGTCAGCGCGGCGGCGAACTGTTCCCGGGCCCGCTCGTCGGCGCCGAGCAGCAGGGCGAGCCGGCCGAGGGCGTAGCGGGGGCGCGGGTCGCTCGGGTCCTCCCCGGCGGCCGCGGCGAGGTCGGCCCAGGCGGCGTCGGTGGCGCCGAGCCGCTGCCGGGCGAGGCCGCGGAAGAGCAGGCTGTCGGTGCGCAACGCCGAACCGCGGCCCCACGGCGAGGGCTCGCCGGGGCCGCGGCGCAGGGCCTCGTCGAAGGCGGCGACGGCGGGTTCGTCCCGGTGCAGGGTGAACAGCTGGGCGCCCCAGCGGAACCAGAGTTCGCCGCTGCCGCCGGGGGCGGCCGCGGCGAGCAGCGGCTCGGTCTCGGCGGCCCGGCCGGTGTCGCGCAGCAGGGCGGCGCGGGCGAGCACCGGCCAGTCCTGGCCGGGGAGGGCGGCCAGCGCCCGGGCGGTGGCGTGGTCACGCTGTTCGGGGCTGCCCTCACGGCACTGCCGTTGGAGGCACCGCAGGGCGCGGGCGACGGCCTCGGCCTCCTCGCCGGGTTCGACGCCGGTGGCGGTGGCCTGGAGGAGGGCGAGCAACGGCCCGGGATCGCCGTCCGGGGCCTGCATCCGTTCGTCGGAGAGGCGGCGCAGGCTCCACCGGGGCAGCTGGTGGGCCGGGTCGGTGAGCAGCGGGAAGGCCTCGCGGTACAGGGCGAGGGTGGCCTGCTGGTCACCGGTGGGGATGGTGGCCTCGGCCTGACCGAGCAGGGCGAGGCCGCGCTGGGGGCGCAGTTCATCGGGCCCGCCGGCGAGTTGGCGGGCCAGCCGGGCGTAGCGGCGGCGCGCCTGCGGGGCCTTGCCCGCCGCGAGCTGCTCAGCGGCCGCGCCGAGCGCCTTGGCGACTCCGGCCGGGTCCAGGGGGGTTCGCCTGCGGGCGAGCACCACCGCCGCCACACCGGCCAGTGCCACCACGATGATCAGCAGCACCACGAGCTGCGCCATGCACCGTCCCCCTGCGCTTCGAGAGCGTCCCACTCCATGATCAACGTTCCCCGCACGATCATGAGTTGACGTTATTTCGTGATGTTGCTCGGGCGCCCATCAGAATAGGCCCTCCCCCGGGCGGACGAACAGGAACGAGCACTATCCTGGGCGGGCGCGAGCTGCTCGACAGCCGCGCGTCCACAGCGGTGAGAAGCGTCGGGGGTCGAGTGTCCGAGTCTCGTTGGGTGCCCGGGCTCCGCTTCGGGCCCGAGTTCGACCCCGAACAGTACGAGCTGCTGGAGTTCCACCACCGGGGCGGCGAGGCGGAGGTGTGGCGGGCCGTGCGCACCGGGCACAACGGGATCAAGGAGCTCGTCGCCGCGAAGATCATGCTGGAGCGGGACCCGTCCGAGGTCCGGCGCTGGCTCGGCCGGTGGGACGACGTCTCGCACAACGCCCACCGGCTCGGCGTCACCGACCTGGTGGTGCCCAGCTTCCTGCTCGGCCCCTCCCCGCACCGGCCCGGCACGGTGCCCGCCGGCGGACTGATGGGCTACCAGATCTCGCCCTGGGTAGAGGGCGTGCCGCTGCACACCTGGGCCCGCGCCCAGCGCGGCGGACCGGCCGCCGTCGCCGAAGTGCTGGCCCGGCTCTGCCGGATCGTCGACGAGCTGCACCGCAAGCGCTGGGTGCACCGCGACATCTCCCCCGCCAACGTGCTGGTCGACGCCCAGGGCCTGGTCAAACTGATCGACCTGACCTTCCTCGCCCCGCTCGACCACACCCTCACCGTCGCGGTGTTCACCCCCGGCCACGTCCCTCCCGAGGCCGAGCAGGTCGGCGGCTTCCCGACCACCGCCAAGGACCTCTTCGCGGTCGGCACCCTCGCCCGCACCCTGCTGCTGCCCGACCACGGCCGGCTCGACCACCGGCTCGCCGCCGAACAGGCCCGCGCCGAACTGCTCGCCGCCGGCTACGGCGAGGAACTGGCCCGCTGGGCCTGCGAACCGCTCGCCCGCGAACCCGAGCGCCGCCCCGCCCCGCTCGGCCCCTGGGCCGCCCGCGGCCGCGAACTCCTGCGCGCCCACCGCCCGGTGGCGCGCACCGCCGGCCTGGCCGTACTGCCCGACCGGGCCGGCCGGCCCCTGGTGGTCACCAGCGGCGCCGACGGCACCGCGCTGGCCGGGCCCGGCCGCACCGGCCACCGGCCGCCCGCCGGCCAGGGGCCGGGCGCGATACGGGAGTTGGCGGCGGGCTGGGCCGGACGCCAGGGCGAACTGGTGATCTGCGCCGAAGACCGCTCCGGCACCCTCTGGGTCGGCACCGCGGCCGGCTGGTGGGAGGCGGCCCGCGGGGTCAGCGGCCTCGCCGGGGCGGTCGGCGCGGCCGGCGAACTCACCGTGTGGACCGCCGCCGCGGGCGCCCTGCGCTCCTACCGCTGGGCCCCCGGCCTCACCCTCACCGGCCAGGAACACCCCGGCTGCCCCGCCGACCGGGTGCTCGCCGCCGAGGAGGAACGGCCCGGCGCCTGGCTGCTCCTGGTCGAGCACCGCGAACGGGTGCTCAGCTGGCGGCCCGGCTCCGGCGAACCGCCCGTCCCGCTCGGCCCGCCCGGCGCCCTGCGCGCCGGTGCACTGGCCCGCGCCTCCGCCGGACCGCAGGCCGCCACCCTGCGCGCGGACGGCTCCGTCCAGCTGCACACCCTCGGCACCCCCGGCGCCGGCACCGAGATCGGCGACGGCGAACCCTCCCTCGGCATCGCCATGGTCGGCCACCGCGGCGGCCCCACCGTCGCCCTGGCCGGCGCGGGCGGCGTACGGCTGCGGCTCCCCGCCGGCGGCGCTTCCCGGCGCCCGCGCTGGTGGCGGCCCACCCTGCGCCCGGCCACCCGGGTCGCACTCGCCATGGGGGACGACTGGCGGCTGTGCCTGGCGGCGGTCGTGGAGGGCGAGCTGCAGGTGTGGCAGGAGGACGCGGCCTACCGCTGGCAGGCGGTGGAACTCCCTGACGAGGCGTAGGTCCCGAAAACCGTTCGCGCCCGCCCCCTGCGACCGGTACGGTCTCTCGCGACCGCACCGGCAGTCCCCCAGCTGAAAGTGGGCTCCGCTCCATGGCATGTCGCATCAGTGAACTCGTCCTCGGTTGCCGCGAGCCCGAGGTGCTGGCCCGGTTCTGGTGCGAGGTCCTGGACTTCGTGGTGCTCGGCCGCGAGGACGACGGCAGCATCGAGATCGGTCCGCGCGAGGGCTTCGGCGGCGCCCAGCCCACGCTCTTCCTCAGCCGCCGGGAGACGCCGGAACCGGGCAAGTCCCGGCTGCACATCGACGTCAACGCCACCGACCGAGACCAGGAGGCCGAGCTCGAACGCCTGCTGGCACTCGGCGCCCGCCCGGCCGACATCGGCCAGACCGGCGACGAGCACTGGCACGTCCTCGCCGACCCCGAGGGCAACGAGTTCTGCCTCCTCAAGGCCCGCCTCAACCCGCTCTGACGGCCGGCACGCCCGCCGGGGCCGTCAGGGCGGTGCGCCCCCCGACCCCGGTCAGGCCTCCGGGAGGAGGTGGATCGGGCCGAGGGCGCTCACATGGGCCTCGCCGCCGACCGGCCATGGGCGGTCCGATGAGGCGATCAGGACGTCGGGCAGTCCGGCGGCCTCCGGGCGGAGTTCGACGCGGTGGTCGTGGCCCCGGAAGTCGCTGCCGAGGACCTTGGCGGGGACGGTGCCCGCCACCGGCTCGGCGGTGAGCCGGAGTTGACCGGGGCGGAGCAGGGCCGGCCCGGTACGGAGTGCCGGGGCGGATTCCAGCAGTGGGAGGGGGCCGAAGGGGGTGAGGGCCTCGGCTCCCGCGACCTTCGCGGGGATCAGGTTGGCCTCGCCGAGGACGGTGGCGACGGCGGGGTCCGCCGGGCGGTGGTAGAGCTCGTCCGGGGTGCCGGACTGGGCGATCCGGCCGTGGCGCAGGACGGCGATGGTGTCGGCGAAGGAGAGCGCCTCGTCCTGGTCGTGGGTGACCAGGACCGCCGTGGTGCCGGACTGGCGCAGGGTCGCGGCGACTTCGCGGCGCAGTTCGGCGCGGAGGGCGGCGTCCAGGGCGGCGAACGGCTCGTCCAGCAGCAGGAGTCGGGGCCGGGGCGCCAACGCCCGGGCGAGCGCGACGCGTTGCTGCTGGCCGCCGGAGAGCTGGTGCGGGCGGCGGTCGCCGAGGCCGGGCAGGCCGACCAAGTCCAGCAACTCCCCCACCCGGGCGCGGCGCTGCGAACGGGGCAGGCCGAAGCCGATGTTGGCGGCGACGCTCAGGTGCGGGAAGAGCGCGCCGTCCTGCGGGACGAGGCCGATGCCCCGGTGTTCGGCGGCGAGCCGGCTGCGGCCGTCGTCCAGGACCCGGCCGTGCAACTCGACCTGTCCGGCGGCGGCCGGGTGGAAGCCGGCGAGCACCCGCAGCAGGGTGGACTTGCCGCAGCCGGAGGGGCCGAGGACGCAGGCGAGGGCGCCGTCGGGCACGGTCAGGTCGATGCCGTGCAGCACCGGGCTGCGCCCGTGGGCGGCGTGCAGGTCGGTGACGGACAGTCCGGTCACTGGTTCTCCCCAGGACGGTCGAGGGCAGGCCCCATGGTACGGCGGGTCAGCAGCAGGACGGAGGGCACGGACAGCGCGACCATCAGGGCCGCGTACGGCGCGGCCGCCCCGTAGGCGAGGCCGCTGGTGTAGACCCAGAACTGGGTGGCCAGGGTCTGGGTGCCGGTGGGGCGCAGCAGCAGGGTTGCGGTCAGTTCGGTGGAGGCGGTGAGGCCGACCATGGCGACGGCGGCGCCGAGGCCGGGCAGCACCAGCGGCAGGGTGATCCGGCCGAGGACGGCGAGCGGCCGGGTGCCGAGCGAGCGGGCGGCCTCCTCGACGCCGGGCGGCACCTGGGCGAGGGCCGCGCGGACGGCGGTCAGCGCGAGCGGGAAGAACAGCAGGACGTACCCGAGGACGAGCATCGGCGGCTGCTGGTACAGGGGTCGGGCCCAGCGGACGGCGAAGAACACCACCGAGAGGGCGACCGCTATGCCGGGCAGCGCCCGGGTGAGGTAGGCGATCCGCTCGACCGCGCGGGCCGGCCGGGTGCCGCGCCGCCAGCCGTACAGGGCGACCGGTACGGCGGCGAGGGTGGCGACGAGGGCCGCGCCGAGCGCGTACCCGAGGGTGGCCAGGGTGGCACCGAGGACGGAGGCGGAGGGCAGGGTGGTGGAGCTGCCCTTGATCAGCCAGTACGCGAGCGCGTACAGCGGCACCCCGAGCGAGACGCCGACCAGCGCGGCCAGGGCGAGGAGCGCCGGTACGGTCCAGCCGCCGAGCCGTACGGGCGGGGCGGGGCGGGCCAGGGCGCCGTGCCGGGTGACCCGCGCCTGGCGGCCGGCCCAGGCCTCCAGGGTGACCAGCAGCAGGGCGAGCGCGACCAGCACCAGGGTGAGCAGGGAGGCGGAGGCCGCGTCGAAGCCGAGCTTGTACTGGGTGAACACGGCGGTGGCGAAGGTGGTGTAGCGCAGCATCGCGAAGGCGCCGTACTCGCCGAGCAGGTAGAGCGAGACGAGCAGCACGCCGCCGGCCAGTGCGGGCCGGGTGAGCGGGAGGGTGACCCGCCACAGGGTGGCGAGGCGGCCGCGGCCGAGCGAGCGGGAGACCTCCTCGGCGGCGGCGTCGCCGTGCCGCAGGGCGGCCGCGACCGGGAGGAAGACCAGCGGGTAGAGCGAGCAGGTCATCACCAGCACCGCGCCCCAGTAGCCGTGGACGGAGCGGAACAGCGACACCCAGGAGTAGCCGCGGACGAACTCCGGTACGGCCAGCGGCAGGGCGAGCGCGACGGTCCAGGCCCGGCGGCCGGGCAGGGTGGTGCGTTCGACCAGGTAGGCGGCGCCGAAGCCGAGGACGGCGGTGGCGAGGGTGACGGCGGCGGCCAGGCTCAGGGTGTGCCAGAGCAGGGTGGCGATCAGCGGGCGGCCGAGCAGCCGCCGGGTCTGTTCCCAACCGGCCTGCGCGGCCTGGGCGATGACGAAGCCGAGCGGCGAGGCGACCACCGCGACGACGGCGACGGCGACGGGGGCGAGCAGGCCGGCGGCCCGCCACCGCCACCGCGGCCCGCCAACGGGGATCGTCCGCGCGGGGGCCGTCACTGGAGCAGACCGGCGTCCTGCAGCAGGCCCAGCGCCTGCTTGCCGTCGCCGAGCTGCGCCGGGTCGGCGACGGTGCCGATGGTGTCCAGGGCGGGCAGTTCGGGCTTGCCCTGCACGCCGGTGACCAGCGGGTACTCGTAGCTGGCGGAGTCGGCGATGACGGTCTGGGCGGGGGCGGAGGCGAGGTAGCCGAGGAAGGCCTGGGCGGCGGCCTGGTGCTTGCCGTGCTGGAGGACGGCGGCGCCGGAGACGTCGACCAGCGAGCCCGGGTCGCCCTTGGGGAAGTAGTGCAGGGTCGCGTGGGTTCCGGCGGCGCCCTTCTCGTCGCGCATCCGGTAGAAGTAGTAGTGGTCGATGACGCCGCCCTCGACCTCGCCGCTGTTGATGGCGGCGGAGAGGGTCTCGTTGCTGTCGTAGACCTTGGCGTTGTCCTTGAGGCCCTTGAGCCACTGCTTGGTCGCGTCCTCGCCCTTGGCCTTGAGGACCTGGGTGACGACCGGGGCGAAGTCGGTCTCGCTGGGGGCGATGCCGAGGCGGCCCTTCCACTCGGGCTTGGCGAGGTCGAGCACCGATGCGGGCGGCGCGGTGTCGGCGCCCTTGCCGGTGGCGGCGAGGAAGGCGGAGGTGCGGGCGGAGATGCCGACCCAGTCGCCCTTGCCCGAACTGTCGGCGGCGGGAACGGACTTGAGGGTGTCGGGGGCGACCTTGGCGAGCAGCCCCTTGTCACCGAGGACGGTGAGCGCGGGCGGGTTCTCGGCGTAGAAGACGTCGGCCGGGGAGGCGTCGCCCTCCTGGAGGATCTGGTTGGCCAGCTCGGCCTCGTCGCCGGAGCGCAGCTCGACCTTGATGCCGGTGCGCTTGGTGAAGTCCTCGGTCAGGGCCTTGACGGTCTGCTCGTGCTGGCCGCTGTACACGGTGATGGTCTGGCCGGCCAGCGCGGCGCCGGAGGCCGCGGTGGACGCGCTGTCCGCGCTGCCGCCCGAGCTGCCGCACCCGGTGAGGGCGAGCGCGCACGCGGCGAGGAGGGACAGGGCCGCGAGCGGCCGGACGGTTCCGGGCATGGTGAGGGTCCTCCGTGGAAGCGGGTTCGGCCATACGGACCAGCCGCAGGGCACCGGCCTGACGGCACGAGAACCTAGGGCAGGAAAGGCTTGCCTAACAAGTTTCGGAGCGTCACATCTCGGTCCGGTCGCGGCGGGGTAGGGCTTGGGTGAGCACTGCCCCAAGTACACGTAAAACACCCACCAAGTGCAGGTCAGGAGTGGGGCGAAGCGGTGCGGTCCGGCGCCGGTGGCCTCACTACGGTGCGTGATGACCGCAGGGGACACGCCGAGGCCCCGGAACCGGGTCGGTTCCGGGGCCTCGGCCCGGCGGAGGAGACGGGCTCGGCGGGAGCCCGCCCGGCGGGGCGGCTCAGCGGAAGCGGCGCAGCCGGAGGCTGTTTCCGACCACGAAGACCGAGGAGAAGGCCATGGCCGCCCCCGCGATCATCGGGTTGAGCATCCCGGCCGCCGCCAGCGGCAGGGCGGCGACGTTGTAGCCGAACGCCCAGAACAGGTTGCTCTTGATGGTGCCGAGGGTCTTGCGGGAGAGCCGGATGGCGTCCGCCGCCGCCAGCAGGTCGCCGCGGACCAGGGTGAGGTCGCCGGCCTCGATCGCGGCGTCGGTGCCGGTGCCCATCGCCAGGCCCAGGTCGGCCTGGGCGAGCGCGGCCGCGTCGTTGACGCCGTCACCGACCATCGCCACGACCTTGCCCTCGGCCTGCAGCCGCTTGACGGTGTCGACCTTGTCCTGCGGCATGACCTCGGCGATCACGTGCTCCGGCCGGATGCCGACCTCGGCCGCGACGGCCTCGGCGACGAGCCGGTTGTCGCCGGTCAGCAGCACCGGGGTCAGCCCCAGGCCGCGCAGCTTGGCGATGGCCTCGGCGCTGGTCGGCTTGACCGCGTCCGCCACCTCGAGCACGGCCCGCGCCTCGCCGTCCCAGCCGACCGCGATCGCGGTGCGGCCGGCCGACTCGGCCCTGCTCTTGGCCTCGGCCAGCGGCTCCGGCAGGTACTGCGACCACTCGTTGAGCAGCGCCTCCCGGCCGGCCACCACCGCGTGGCCGTCCACCACGCCCTGGACGCCCAGGCCCGGCACGTTCTCGAAGCCCTCGACGGCGGGCAGTTCGCCGGCCCTGGCGGCGGCGGTGGCGATCGCCCGGGCGATCGGGTGCTCGGAGGCGTGCTCCAGGGCGCCGGCCAGGCGCAGCACCTCGGCCTCGGTGACGCCGGCGGCGGTGTGCACGGCGAGCAGGGTCATCTGACCGGTGGTGACGGTGCCGGTCTTGTCCAGGACGATGGTGTCGACCTTGCGGGTGGACTCCAGCACCTCCGGGCCCTTGATCAGCACGCCGAGCTGGGCGCCGCGGCCGGTGCCGACCAGCAGGGCGGTCGGGGTGGCCAGGCCCAGGGCGCACGGGCAGGCGATGATCAGCACGGCCACCGCTGCCGTGAAGGCGGCGGTCCAGCCCTCGCCGGTGCCCAGCCAGTAGCCGAGGGTGGCGACCGCGAGGGTGATGACGATCGGCACGAAGACCGCGGAGATCCGGTCGGCGAGGCGCTGGGCGGCGGCCTTGCCGTTCTGCGCGTCCTCGACCAGCTTGGCCATCCGGGCGAGCTGGGTGTCCGCGCCGATCCTGGTCGCCTCGACGACCAGCCGACCGCCCGCGTTGACGGTGGCGCCGGTGACGCCGTCACCGACCCCGACCTCGACCGGCACCGACTCGCCGGTCAGCATCGAGACGTCGACGGCCGAGGCACCCTCGATCACCGTGCCGTCGGTGGCGATCTTCTCGCCCGGCCGCACCACGAAGCGGTCGCCCACGGCGAGTTCGGCGATCGGGATCCGCACCTCGGCTCCGCCGCGCAGCACCGTCACGTCCTTGGCGCCCAGTTCCAGCAGCGCCTTGAGAGCAGCCCCGGCGGTGCGCTTGGAGCGGGCCTCGAAGTAGCGCCCGGCCAGGATGAAGGCGGTGACGCCGGCCGCCGCCTCCAGGTAGATGTCGGAGGCGCCGTCGCTGCGGGCGATGGTGAACTCGAAGCCGTGCCGCATGCCCGGCATGCCGGCGTCGCCGAAGAACAGCGCCCACAGGGACCACAGGAACGCGGCGCCGGTGCCCAGCGAGACCAGGGTGTCCATCGTCGCGGCGCCGTGCCGGGCGTTGGTCCAAGCCGCCCGGTGGAACGGCCAGGCGGCGTAGGTGACGACCGGGGCGGCGAGGGTCAGCGAGAGCCACTGCCAGTCGTCGAACTGCAGGGCCGGCACCATCGCCATCGCGATCACCGGGACGGCCAGGGCCAGCGCGGTGAACAGCCGCTGGCGCAGCGGGGCCAGTTCGTCGGCGGGCCCGGCCTGGTCGGCGGCGCCGCTCTCGGTGGCCGGGGGCTCGGGCAGGGCGGCGGTGTAGCCGGTGGCCTCGACGGTGGCGATCAGGTCGGCGACCTCGACCTCGCTCTCGAAGGTGACCTTCGCCTTCTCGGTGGCGTAGTTGACGCTGGCCGCGACGCCGTCCATCCGGTTGAGCTTCTTCTCGATGCGGGCCGCGCACGAGGCGCACGTCATTCCGCCGATCGACAGTTCCACCTCCGTGGAGGCGGGGGCCTGCGTGGTCATCGTTGCTCCTCGTGACAGTCGGTACTTCGAGGTCGGTACTTCGAGGTACGTGCGCGGCCGGGGCCCTCATACCTCTGGGGGGTATCGGGGCGACGCCGGGTTCATTTATACCCCTGGGGGGTACGGCTCGCAAGACACTATCGATACCCCAGGCGGGTATTTTCCGCGGGCAGCGGAGCCGGCCGCCGACTACCAGCACTGAGCAGCCCCCGCAGCGGCAGTGCCGGGCGCTCCCTCCCACGGGACCACCCGGCACTTCCGCGTCTCACGCCGCCGGCCCGCGCCGTGGGACGTCCCTGTTTTTGATGGGACGTCAGAACCCCTGCCGGACGGGCCGCGGAGTGAGGCACAGTTCTAGCCCGGCCCGGTGATCACCCCGGTGACCCCGGCCGACACCCGAGCACCGAACCCGACGGACCATCACGGATCTGGAGACCCTCCTGTGACCACCCTCCTCCCCACCCGGCGCCGGTTGTCGCTGGGTCTGGCCCTGGCGTCCCTACTGGCGGGCGTCGGCGCGTACACCGCCGCGGCCGCCTCCGCCGCGACCGCGCCGGCCCCGATCCCCCTCACCTCCCCGGCCTGCCCGACCAACCTCCAGCAGGGCGAGGCCGACGGCTGCGTCACCCAGCTCCAGCTGGAGCTCAATCTGACCGGCGCCCACCTCACCGTGGACGGGCAGTTCGGGTCCGGCACCGACACCGCCGTGCGCACCTTCCAGGCCGCGCACACCCTGACCGCGGACGGCATCGTCGGCCCGGCCACCAAGTCGGCGCTCGACGCGGCGGCGGCCGCCGCCTCCGGCACCGTCGACCTGCGCACCCAGTGCGGCACCCTGCAGACCGGCGCCAGCGGCCCGTGCGTCAGCACCCTGCAGACCATGCTGAACACCTTCAACGCGGGCCGCCTCACCGCGGACGGGCAGTTCGGGCCGGCCACCGACACCGCCGTCCGCAACTTCCAGGCCGCGCACGCCCTGACCATCGACGGCGTCGTCGGCACGGGCACCAAGAACGCCCTCTACACCAGCACCCCCACCCCGCTGCCCAGCGGCGCCGTCGACCCCACCAAGGTCCTGAAGGCGGCGAAGTCCTACCTGGGCGTCCCCTACGTGTGGGGCGGCGGCCACTCCCTGCGCGGCGAGGGCCCCGGCCCGTCCCTCGGCACCTGCGACGGCTACACCGGCTCGATCCAGCCCTGCCCGGCCAACACCACCCACGGCCTGGACTGTTCGGGCCTGGTCCGGGCGGCCTACTGGTTCGGCGCCGGCATCGACCTCGCCAACGGCGGCGACACCAGCGAGCAGACCCTGGACAAGCACCTCACCCCGATCACCGAATCCCAGCGCCGCCCCGGCGACGTCGAGTACTTCGGCACCGACGCGCACAACACCGTGCACGTCGTGCTCTACGCCGGTACCGACCCCACCACCGGCGCGGACATGATGTACGAGGCGAAGGAGACGGGCACCGACGTCCACTACGTCACCCTCCGCACTGGCGGCTACTGGTACCACGTCTCGGCCTGACCACCCCGCCCCGGCGTCGCGCGGGTGACGGCCACCGTC
>NZ_JBSFGK010000110.1:0-22791 GCF_053596495.1 Kitasatospora sp. NPDC001683 | reverse complement strand
GCCGACCGCGTCGTCTTCCTCGCCGACGGCCGGATCGTCGACGAACTCCACGCCCCCACCGCCGACACCGTCCTGGACCGCATGCGCCGCTTCGACGCCAAGGGCCGCACCAGCTGAGCCCCTCAGCGAACGAACCCGACGCCCCCGAACTCCCAGGACACCCCTTGTTCCGCACCGCACTGCGCAACGTACTGGCCCACAAGGGCCGACTGCTGATGACCATGCTGGCCGTCATGCTCGGCACCGCCTTCGTGGCCGGCACGCTCGTCTTCACCGACACCATGGGCCAGGCGCTCAGGACCCAGAACTCCAAGAGCTACGCCGACATCGCCGTCACGGTCAGCGACAACGAGGCCGTCAGCCGCGGCTACGACCACGGCGGCCGGGCCGCCACCGGCCCGACCCTCACCGAGGAGACCCGCCGCACGGTCGCCGCGCTGCCCGGCGCCGCCGAGGTGCGCGGCGTGGTCAGCGGCTTCGCCGGCATCGCCGACCACAAGGGCGCGCTGATCGGCAACGGCTTCTCCACCACCGGGACCAACTACGTGCCGGGCCCGGACGGCACCGACCCGCGCTACCCGCTGGTCACGGGCCGCGGCCCCAAGGACGCCACCGAGATCGCGCTGGACACCAGGACCGCCGAGAAGGGCGGCTTCAAGGTCGGCGACACCGTCCGGGTCGCGGTCAACGGCCCGGTGATGCGGCTCAAGCTCACCGGCACCCTGCACACCAACGACCCCCGCGTGGTGGCCGGCGGCTCGCTGGCCGCCTTCGACACCGCCACCGCCCAGCAGTTGTACCTGAGCCCCGGCCGCTTCGCCGAGTTGGACGTCAAGGCCAAGCCGGGCACCGACGACACCGCACTGCTCGCCGCCGTCAAGCAGGCCCTTCCGCAGGGCGACAGCATCGAGGCCAGGACCGGCCGCGAACTGGCCGACGAGCAGGACAAGATGATCGCCCGGGGCACCAAGGTCCTGAGCACCTTCCTGATGGGCTTCGCCGCCATCGCGCTGTTCGTCGGGATCTTCATCATCGCCAACACCTTCACCATGCTGGTCGCCCAGCGCACCAGGGAACTGGCCCTGCTGCGCGCCGTCGGTGCCACCCGCCGGCAGATCACCCGCTCGGTGAAGGTCGAGGCCGTGCTGGTCGGCCTGACCGCCTCGGTCGCCGGGCTGCTGGCCGGCATCGGGATCGCCGTCGGGCTCAAGGCGCTGCTCAACGGCCCGATGGACGCCAACCTGCCGGACGGCCCGCTGGTGATCGCCCCGACCACCGTCCTCACCGCGATCGCCGTCGGCGTGCTGGTGACGCTGCTCGCCGCCTGGCTGCCCGCCCGCCGGGCCTCCCGGATCGCGCCGGTGGCGGCGATGAGCTCGGTCGAGCAGCCCGCCACCCAGAAGAGCCTGCGGCTGCGCAACACCATCGGGCTGCTGTTCTCGCTGGCCGGTGCGGGCGCGCTGGCCGCCGGCGCGAGCGGCAAGGAGGTCAAGCTGGTCGGCCTCGGCGCCGGCGCCCTGCTGATCGGCGTGTTCGTGCTGACCCCGCTGCTGTCCCGGCCGCTGATCGCGCTGTTCGCCCCGCTGCTGCGCGCCGTGTACGGCACCCCGGGCAAGCTGGCCCGGGAGAACGCGGTGCGCAACCCGCGCCGCACCGCCGCCACCGCCTCGGCGCTGACCATCGGCGTCACCCTGATCACCTCGCTGACCGTGGTCGGCGCCTCGGTGAACAAGGCCGTCGACGACTCCACTTCGAGCGACCTCAAGGCCGACTACACGGTCGCCATGCAGAACTTCTCGATGCTCTCCCCCGAGGTCGCCGCCCAGATCGCCAGGACCCCGGGCGTCAGCGCGATGAGCACCGAGCGCGGCGTCCCGGTGGCCATCGGCCGGAACGACGATGACAGCGAGTGGCTGACCGCCGTGGACGCGACGACCATCGACCAGCTGACCACCATCAAGATCAAGGAGGGCTCGGCGGACGCGCTCAAGCAGGGCAAGCTGCTGGTGAGTTCGAGCCGCAGCCAGAGCGCCGGCTACAAGGTCGGCGACACCCTGAGCGTCACCTACCCGGACGGCAGCAAGGGCTCGCTCACCGTCGGCGGCGTCCTGGAGGCCGACACCGCGCTCGCCCCGGTGCTCGCCCCGGAGGCCGTGGTCGGCCCGCACGCCCAGCCCGGCTCCGGCCTCAACAAGGTCCTGGTCAAGGGCGCGAACGGCGCGACCGAGCAGCTGAAGCAGGCGCTGCGCGACGCGACCGGCGGCAACCCGCTGATCGCGGTCAAGGGCGAGAAGGACATCAAGGCGGAGAGCCGCCAGGCCGTCACCAGCATCCTGAACATGATGTACGGGCTGCTCGGCATGTCCGTGGTGATCGCCGTGCTCGGTGTCGTCAACACCATGGCGATGTCGGTGTTCGAGCGCCGCCGGGAGATCGGCATGCTGCGGGCGATCGGCCTGGACCGGCTCGGCATCCGCCGGATGGTCCGGCTGGAGTCGCTGCTGATCGCGCTGTTCGGCGGGCTGGTCGGGGTGGGCCTCGGCATCCTGGTCGCCTGGGCGGGCGTTCGGACCATGGCGGACGACCTCAAGGGCATCACCACCGTGGTGCCGCCGTTGCAGATCGCCGGCTTCCTGCTCGCCGCCGCCGTGATCGGCCTGTTGGCCGCACTCTGGCCGGCCCACCGGGCGGCGAAGCTTGACATCCTGGACGCGATCAAGAGCCAGTAGTCCGGGCGGACGACAGGAGCCCCTGGGGGAACGGTCCGGTGCGACCGTCCCCCCCCAGGGGCTGCCACGCGTCACGACTTGGGGAAGACCACGCCCTGGTTCGAGGGCTGCAGGCTGCCGGTGGTCAGGCCCTGGGCGGAGACCAGGAGTTGGGTGACGGGCTTGCCGTCGAGACCGAGCACCTCGGTGGTCACCTGCTTGGTCTCGTCCGGCGGGGTGAGCTGCAGACCGGTGATCACGTGGCAGCTCGGGTCGGCCTTGTCGCAGGAGTTCCACTTGAGGCCGGCGAAGGCGGTCGTCTTCGGCGTCAGGGTGACCGCCGTGGGCGCCCCGGGGTACGGCTCCCGCTTGACCGGCAGCGGGTCCGCGCTGTTGTCGGCGCGCAGTCCGCCGTATCCCGGGTAGCCGAACAGCGTGCAACTGCGGTCGCCCTTGACGGTGAGCAGCACCATGGCCGATCCGGCCTCCTGGAGCTGGACGGTGACGGCGAGTTCGTCGGCCCTGCACCGCGCGCCGACCGGCTGGGTGGCCATCGGCCCGGTGGGCGTGGCTCCCGGGACGGTCGCCTTGCCGGTCGCCGTCCTGCCCGCTCCGGTCGGCTGGGCGGGCGCCACCCCGGTGACGGTCACCGTCGGTGCCGGCAGCGCCCCGGCCCCGGCATCATCGTTGCACGCGGTCAGCAGGACGGCGGCGGCGAGCGCCGCGGCACTGGCCGCGAGTAGCCGGGTCGGTCGACGGACGTGCATGTTTCCCCCCACGGGTGAGCGATCGGCACGAGGCTGTTCCCCTCAAAGCAGGACGGTGGGGCAGCAGGCGTGGTTCCATGGGCGCCGGGGAATCGCCAGTGGTCCGTGCAAGGATCACTGCGAACGGCAGCTACGCTCAAGGGGGTGGGCCGTGATCACGAGCCGGTTCACGGGCACGGACTCGAACGGGCACTCGCACACGGCGGTGATCGTCTCGCGCGGGGACAACCAGCGCTACGTGGAGTGCCACAGCTGCGACTACCAGCGGCGGGTGTCCTGGGACGCGCGCGGCACGGCCGAATCGCACCTGTGGAGTGAACACAACGTCTCCGGGACGCACCGACAGCTCGCGCTCGGCCCGTTCATCGCGGCCGGCTTCGGGCTGCTGCTCGTCCTCTTCCTCATGTCCAAGACCCACGCTCTCTAGGGCCGTTCACACCACACCGCCCCGCCCGGCGGGTGCCGGGCGGGGCGGTGGGTGGTGAACTGCCGGGTCAGGCGGCCGGCTTGGTGGCGACGGGCTCGGCGGGCTCGGCCTTGCCGCCGCTGAACAGGTTGAAGAAGACGGCCAGGGTGGGCAGCAGGTAGGCCAGCCAGACCACCAGCTGCAGGACGGTCGGGTCCGGCTGGAAGTTGAACACGCCCTTGAGCAGGGTGCCGTACCAGCTGTCCTTGGGGACGGTGCTGGAGATGTCGAAGGCCGGCGAGTGCAGGCCGGGCAGCCAGCCGGCCTCCTGGAGGTCGTGCACGCCGTAGGCGAGCACGCCGGCCGCGACCACGACCAGCATCGCGCCGGTCCAGGTGAAGAACTTCGCCAGGTTGATCTTCAGCGCACCCCGGTAGAACAGCCAGCCGAGCACCACCGAGGTGAGCAGACCGAGCGCGGCGCCGAGCAGCGGGTTCCAGCCGTCGTCGGTGGCCTGCACCGCCGACCAGATGAACAGCGCGGTCTCCAGGCCCTCCCGGCCGACCGCCAGGAAGGAGGTGACCACCAGGGCGGTCGTGCCCATCGCGATCGCCGCGTCCAGCTTGCCGTGCAGCTCGGTCTTCAGGTGCCGGGCGGTGCGCCGCATCCAGAACACCATCCAGGTCACCAGCCCGACCGAGATGATCGACAGCGAGCCGCCGAGCGCCTCCTGGGCCTCGAAGGTGAGCTGCGAGGAGCCGAACTGCAGCACCGCGCCGAAGGCCATGGACAGCACCACGGCCGCGGTGACGCCGATCCACACCGGCGGCAGCCTGTCCCGGCGGTCGGTCTTGACCAGGTAGGCGATCAGGATGCAGACGACCAGGCTGGCTTCGAGGCCTTCGCGCAGGCCGATCAGGTAGTTGCCGAACACGGCTGACTCCTCGGGGTGGTGAGAGCGGGCGGGATCATCCGAAGAGGGCCTGGCCCCACCACTCCCCCGGCTTGCGCACGCCCGCCGGGCAGGCGAAGTGGGCTGAGCCGACGTGCTGGATGTACTCGTTGAGCTTGTCGGAGGCCGCGAGCCGCTGTTGCAGCGGTACGAAGGCCTTGCGGGTGTCGCGCTGGTAGGCGAGGAAGAACAGCCCGGCGTCCAGGCGGCCGAGGCCGTCGGTGCCGTCGGTGAAGGAGAAACCGCGGCGCAGGATCATCAGGCCGTTGTTGGCGTCCGGGTGGGCCAGGGCGACGTGCGAGGTCGCGGGCATCGCCTTGAGGTCGGGGGCGTCGTGCTCCTTGGCCCTGCCGTACGGGGCGCCCTCGCCCTTGGTGCGCCCGAAGGTGTCCTCCTGGTCCTTGAGCGAGGCGCGGTCCCAGGTCTCGATGTGCATCCGGATCCGCCGGGCGACCAGGTAGGAGCCGCCGGTCATCCACTCCGGGCCGTCGCCGGGGGCCGCCCAGACGTGCTCGGTCAGGTTGGCGGCGTCGGTGCCCGCGATGTTGTGGGTGCCGTCCTTGAAGCCCATCAGGTTGCGCGGGGTCTGCTCGTCCGGGGTGGTCGAGGAGGTCTTGCCGAAGCCGAGCTGGGACCAGCGGATGTTGACGGTGCCCATGCCGATCCGGGCCAGGTTGCGGATCGCGTGCACCGCGACCTGGGGGTCGTCGGCGCAGGCCTGGACGCAGAGGTCACCGCCGCTGCGCAGCGGGTCGAGCTTGTCGCCCTTGAAGTTCGGCAGCTCGATCAGGGCTTCGGGGCGCTGGGCCTTGAGGCCGAAGCGGTCGATGCCGTCCTTCTCGAACAGGCTCGGCCCGAAGCCGATGGTGAGGGTGAGCCGGGAGGCGGGCAGGCCGAGCGCCTCGCCGGTGTCGTCCGGTGGCGCCTCGGCGGAGCCGGGCACGGCGCCGGTGCCGACCTCACGGCCGCCGGTCATCGCGGCGGCCGCCTTGGTCCACTCCTTGAGCAGCTTGACCAGCGACTCCCGGGTGGCCTTCTCGGAGACGTCGAAGGCCGCGAAGTGCAGCCGGTCCTGGACCGGGGTGGAGATGCCCGCCTGGTGCTCGCCGTAGAAGGGCACCTCCCCGCCGGTCGTCGCGTTCGCGGCCGGGACCGGGTCGGAGTCCTGCCGGGTCGCGGCGGCGACCGAGCCGACGGCGGCGGCGCCGAGCGCGACGCCCGCGCCGGCCCAGCCGATGACGGCGCGTCGGCTGACCGCGGCCCGGTTGGTGGTGTCGGCAGCGGCCGGCGTGCCGTTCTGCTGCTCGTTCTCGGCGTCCATCGACGGGCGGGCCCTTCTCACTCTTGCGGAACCACTGAACTGCGGCCGGATCCCGGCCACTTGACGGGACTGTTACTTGACGACCACGGCGGCAGCCAGCTTCGACAGCGGCTCGCCCAGCGAGTTCACCGCGTCGGAGAAGGTCTTGCGCTCGGCCTCGGTGACCCTGTCGTAGGGGGTGAAGGCACCGTCGGTCTGCCGGTACTTGGCCAGCAGGGCGTTGATGGCGGCGAACTCGGAGTCGAGCGTCCTGGCGAGCTCCGGGTCCTTCTCCGCGGCGACCGGCTTCAGCAGCTCGTAGGCCTTCTGCGCGCCCTCGACGTTGGCGTGGAAGTCCGCCAGGTCGGTGTGGCTGTAGCGGTCCTCCTCACCGGTGATCTTGTTGGTGGCGACCTCGTCCAGCAGTTCCTTGGCGCCGTTGGCCATGCTGGTCGCGGTGATCTCCGCCGCGGGGATCTTCTTCTGCCAGTCCTTGAGGTCGGCGACCAGCTGGTCGGCGAGCTTCTTCTCGTCGTCGCCGATCTTCGCGTCGGCCCAGAGGGCCTTCTCCAGCCGGTGCCAGCCGGTCCACTCCTGGCCCTGCTCCAGCTTGTCCTCGCGGGTGTCGGTCTTGGGGTCGACGTCCCCGAAGCTCTCGGCGACCGGCTCGGTGCGCTCCCAGCCGGTGCGCGAGGGCGCGTACAGCGACTTGGCCTTCTCCAGGTCGCCGCCCCTGATCGCGGCGGCGAAGGCCTCGACGGCGGGGACGGTGGCGTCGGCCTGCTGCTGGGCGTAGGCGCGGTAGGCGTCGACGGCGGCGGCCAGGCGCGGGTCGGCCGGGGCGGCGCTGCCGCCCTCGCCGGTGACGGTGATCTTCTGCCGGATGCCGTCGCCGACCATGCCGGGCTTGCAGGCGATCTCGTACGAGCCGGCCTTGATCTCGGCGTTGATGGTGGCCTTGGTGCCGGGGCCGATGTTCTCCCGCTCGGTGACGATCTTGTCGCCGGCGGCGTAGACGTAGACCTCGGTGGTCTTGGAGCCCTTGTTGCTGATGTCCAGCACCACGTGGCCGGACGGGAAGCTGGTCCTGGAGACCTCGCAGGCGGTGTCGGTGGCGTTGACCTTGACCGCGTCCGCGCCGCCCGCCTTGTCGTCCTTCTTCGAGGCGCAGCCGGCCAGGGCGGCGGTCGCCACGGCGAGGCTGAGCAGCGCGGCTGCGGTGGAACGGCGGCGGGCGGACATGGGGGCTCCAACGGAAAAGGGCATGGGGGTGCCAAGGCCGGGTAAAGCACCGGCCGGGCCGGTGCCTCCTTTTTAGCTAAGGCATACCTTACGTAAGAACTCTTTACCGTCGACACCCACCCCCCTGCCGATCCGGCCCGCTACCTCCCGGGCACTCGACGGGCGGCGGCGCGGGCCGTCCAGCGGCCCTCGTGGCGGCTGATCCGGATCGGGTGGCCGAAGGTCTCGCTGATCAGCTCGGTGGTCATCACCTCGTCCACCGTCCCGGCCGCCACGCCCTCGCCGCCGCGCAGCAGCAGGGCGTGGGTGGTGCTCTCCGGCAGCTCCTCCAGGTGGTGGGTGACCAGCACGCTGGCCAGCTCCGGGTGCTGGTGGCGCAGCAGGTCCAGGCTGTCCAGCAGCAACTCGCGGGCGGTCAGGTCCAGCCCGGTGGCGGGTTCGTCGAGCAGCAGCAGGCGGGGGCTGGGCATCAGCGCGCGGGCGATCAGCGCCCGGCCGCGCTCGCCCTGGGAGAGCGTGGTCCACGGGGCCTCGGCCATCGCGGCCATGCCGAGCGTCTCGATCAGCTGCTCGACCCGCTCCACCGCCTCGGGGGCGGGCTTGCGGTGCCACTCCGGCTCGATGGTGTTGGTGTGCCCGGTGAGCACCACCTCGCGCACGGTCAGCGGCGAGCGCAGCGGGTGGCGCGGGTTGACGTGCCCGAGGTGGGCGCGCAGCTCCCGGATGTCCACCCGGCCGAGCCGGCGCCCGAGCACGTCCACCGTGCCCCGGGTGGGGTGGGAGACCGCGCCGAGCAGGGCGAGCAGCGTGGACTTGCCCGCCCCGTTGGGGCCGAGCAGCGCCCAGTGCTCGCCGGGCTGGATCTCCAGGGTGATGCCGCGCAGCAGGTGCCGGCCGTCGCGCACGACGTCCACGTCGTGGGTGCGCAGCAGCGGGCCGTCGAAGGACGGGCTCATGGGGACTCCGTTTCGTGGCGCCGGGCAGGGTACGGGTGTCGGGCGCCGCACCGGACGGGCCGGCGCCGACCGTCCGTGTGCACCGTACCGCCGCCGGACGGGGCGGAGCCCGGCCGTCCGAGGGGTGGACGCGGAGCGGTCCCGGGTGGATTCCACAGAACGCTGTCGCACGAGGGGAGTTGGGAGGAAGATTGTGCCTTTCCGAGGGGGACGAGGGGGAGGCGTGATGACGGTGGACGAGGAGCGGGCGGCGACCCTGCACGGGCTGGTCGCGCGGCAGGCCCGCCGGGCCCCGCAGGCGGTGGCGGTGCGCTGCGGCGAGGCGGAACTGACGTACGGGGAGCTGGACGCGCGGGCGGACCGGCTGGCCGCCGTGCTGGCGCGGCGCGGGCTGGCCCCGGGCGGCCGGGCGGCGGTCGCGCTGGGCCGGGGCACCGAGGTGTACGTCGCGTTGCTGGCGGTGCTCAAGGCGGGTGCCGCGTTCGTGCCGGTGGAGCCGACCGCGCCCGACGCGCTGCTGCGGCACGTGCTGGCGGACGCCGCGCCGGACCTGGTGCTGACCGAGCAGCGGTACCGGGCGCGACTGACCGACGCGGCCGCGTCCGAGCCCGTCTGCGTCGACGAACCGGCCGCGCCGGACGGGGAGTTCGAGCACCCCGAGGTCGAACCCGGCGACCTCGCCTGCGTGTTCTACACCTCCGGTTCCACCGGCCTGCCCACCGGCGCGATGGTCGAGCACCGCAACCTGCTGGCCGCGTACGCCGGTTGGCGCGAGGTGTACGGGCTGACGGCCGAGGACCGGATCCTGCAGACCGCGAGCCTGGAGTTCGACGTCTTCACCGCCGACTGGGTCCGCGCGCTGTGCACCGGCGCGACCCTGGTGGTCGCCCCGTTCAACCTCACCCTGGACCGCACCGCCGACCTCGCCGCCCTGCCCGCCCTGGTGGCGGAGGAGCGGATCACCGTCATGGAGCTGAACGTCCGCACCGCGCGCCGCCTCACCGCCCTGCTGGAGGCGGGCGGCACCGGGCTGCCGGGGGTGCGGCTGCTCACCGTCGGCGCCGAGAAGTGGTACCTGGACGAGCAGTTGGCGCTGCAGCGGCTGCTCGGCGGGTCCACCCGGGTGCTGAACGTCTACGGCCTGGCCGAGGCCACCGTCGACAGCACCTACTTCGAGGTGCGCGGCGCGGCCGCCGCCGAGGGGGCGGAGCGGGTCTCGCTGGTCGGCCGGCCCTTCCCCGGCACCCGGGTGTACGTGCTGGGCCCGAACGCCACCCCGGTGGCGCCCGGGCGGGTCGGCGAGATCGCCGTCGCGGGCGGCGGCCTGACCCGCGGCTACCTCAACCGGCCGGCGGACACTGCCCGCCGCTTCGTCCGGGCGGACTTCGACCCGGACGGGCGGGTGCTGCTCACCGGCGACCTCGGGCTGCTGCGGGCGGACGGCGTCCTGGAGTTCGTCGGCCGCGCCGCGACCGTGGTCGGTCCGCTCGGCGCGGAGCGGGCCACCACGGTGACCACCCGGGTAAAGGCCGCGGCCCGGGCCGAGGGCGTGCTGCGCGCCCACCCGGCGGTGCGGGAGGCGGCCGTGGTCGAGGTGGAGCGGACGCCGGGGCAGCGGGTGCTGGTCGGCTACGCGGTGCCCGCCCGGGGGACGCCGGAGGGGACGGACGGCTGGTCGCTCACCCAGTACCTGCTGGCGGAGCTCAACGGCTACTCCGCGCCCGCCGCCGTCATCCCCGTCGCCGAGCTGCCGCGCACCCGGGCCGGCAAGCTGGACCGCGCCGCCCTGCCGCTGCCGGCCCCGCCGAGGCACACCGGGCCGCGCTCGGCCAAGGGGGGCGGCAGCAGGAAGGGCGGTGGCAAGGCCGGAGGCGGCAGGCCCGGGATGCTCTCCGAGGGGGAGGCGATGGGCTGCTTCGCGGCCTCCATCGTGCTGGGCGGCGCCTTCTTCGCCTGGATGTTCACCGATGCCTTCTTCGCCAGCTCGACCGACGTCTCGGCGGTGCCCAACGCCTACCAGTTCGGGTTCGAGCTGCTCTA
Organism: Kitasatospora sp. NPDC001683; assembly: GCF_053596495.1. Taxonomy (NCBI): domain Bacteria; kingdom Bacillati; phylum Actinomycetota; class Actinomycetes; order Kitasatosporales; family Streptomycetaceae; genus Kitasatospora; species Kitasatospora sp. NPDC001683. Next base: position 12,420 of record NZ_JBSFGK010000110.1, on the reverse strand, counting down.
CCTGTGCGAGAACCTGGCCTTCGGCGCCGGCGTGGCCTTCCTGGTCCTCGGCCTCCCTGCGGTGCTGCGGCAGGGCCGCTCGCTGCGACTGTCCCTGCTCACCTGGATCTCGGTGTTCTGGCTGCTCGCCTCCTGGTGGCCGCAGGACAACCTGTACCGGCTGACCGAGTCCACCGACTGGTCGCGCGAGACGATTATGGTCTTCGTGTTCAACATCCCACTGATGCTGGCCGCGGTGGTGGTCGTGGTCTTCCTGCTGAGCAAGCCGAAGGCCAAGAAGTAGGGCCTCAGCGCAGCGCCTCGAACATCCCGGTCAGCGCGTGGTTGGCCGCCTCGACCAGGGCCTGCGCGGCGTCCAGTGCCTCGGCGTCCGGCCCGGCGAGGGCGAGGCCGACGGCGGGCTCCGGGTCGTGGCCCGCCGTCGGGATCAGCGGCAGCAGGATGACGCCGAGCCGGGCGCAGCGCGGGCGCAGCCGGTCGAGGTGGTCGTGCAGCGCCTCGGGGGCGAGCCGGGCGCCGAGCGGCATCGCGTCCAGGGTGCGGACCAGGTGGCCGGGGCCGCGCACCTGGTCGAGGCGTTCGCGCAGCACGAAGGCGATGGCGGGCCCGGTGAGCCGCAGGTTGATCTCGGTGGGGGCGAGCCGGCGCTGCCGGTCGGTGACGAAGTCGACGTCGTACCAGCCCCGGTAGCCCTCCGCGGCCAGCCGCTCCCCCACCGCGAGGGCGAAGGCGCGGGCCGTCTCGGCGGCGGCCCGCGGGACGGCGCCGGGGCCGACGGTGACGCCCTGGTAACGGGTGCCGGCCACCTCCATGGCACCCGCCCCGACCGGGTGCACGGTGCCGTCCGGGCCGACCACGGCGTCGTAGGTGAGGTCGCGCAGCCGGGCGGCCGGGCCCGGGTCGACGTACTCCTCCAGCAGCAACTCGCCCTGCGGCGGCAGCACTTCGGAGCGGACCAGGCGGCGCAGCAGGGCGCCCCCGCCGCCCGCGGCGAACAGTTCGCCGGGCTCGACCACGACGGTGCCGTAGCCGCCGACACCGTGCGGGCTCTTCAGTACGGTGGTCAGCCCCCGGGCGGCACGGACGGTCAGCCTACGGGCGGCGCGGCGGCGGCTCTCCAGTCGCTCCTGCGCCGGGACGACGATCCCCGGGTGCTCGGCCGCCAGGGCGGCGAACAGCCCGTGCGCGGCGGACTTGGACTCGTAGCGGCGGACGGCGGCCAGCTCGGGCCCCTCGCCCTGCGCGGGCGTACGGCCCCAACTGACCACCGGGCGACCGGAGTCGGCGATCCGCGCGGCGAGGGCGGGCCGGCCGGCGAGCGCCTCGGCGAGCGTCCGGCCGTCCGCGACCCCGCTGTGCACCTCGACCGGACCCCACGCCAACTCCCGGGCCAGCCAGTCGGTCCACTCCCGGTCGACCTCGGCGGGCAGCACCAGCACCGCCGGTTCCGGGCTGTAGCCGACGGCCAGGCAGGCGTAGTGGTGCGCCTGCCGCAGCCGCCGGGCGCGCTGTTCGGCGTCCATGCCCGGGGCGAAGAACTGCGCGTTGAAGTCCGCGACGTTGCCGATGTGGACCGCCGCCCGCCCGCCGGTCCAGGCCCCCACCCATCCGTCCATGAGCGGTGAGTGTAGGCCCTCAGAGCGCCAACAGCCCCGCGTCGGTGGGCCGGAGGCCGCACGCCTCGAGGTAGAAGGCGCGTAGGTGCGGTTCGAAGTCGACGTGCAGCCAGGCGCAACCGGCCGCGCGGGCGCCGTCGGCGGCCTCGGCGACCAGCCGGGTGGCGATGCCCTGCCGCTGGGCGGCCGGCGAGACCACGGTGTCGAGGACGAAGGCGTGGGCGCCGCCGTCCCAGGCGAGGTTGACGAAGCCGACGAGCGCGCCGTCGGCGGCCCGCCGGGCGGTTACCCAGCCGAGGCTGTGCCGCTCCAACCGGGCCAGCCGACCGCCGGGTTCGACGGGGTGGCCGAAGCCTTCGGCGTGCAGGGTGTCGAGTTCGGGGTCGGTGAGCGCGCCGCGCCACTGGTAGTCGATCGTCACGGCGGCAGCGTAGACGGCTTGTTAACGTCCGATCATTTTTGATTTGACCAGGACACAACTTGGCAAAGTTATGACCTTTCCTCTAGCTGAACGTGACTGATCGCCGTCAATCTCGGTCGCAGCTCTTTTCCCTGCAGCTACCCCCACTGGAGCCAGAGTGAGCCCCACCTCCTCCTCCCGTCGTGTCCGCACGGCCGGAGCCATAGCCGTCGCCGCCGCCCTCGCCGCCGTCGTCGTCCCCGGCACCACGGCCTCCGCCGCCCCCGCCACGCGCGAGGCCGCGATCGCCCAGGCCCGCGCCAACGTCAGCCACGCCCCCGGGGTGTTCGGCTACGGCGCGGGCCAGGACCTCGTCCTCAAGGACGTCGTCCTCGACGCCGACGGCGCCTCGCACGTCCGCTTCGACCGCACCTACCATGGCCTCCCGGTGATCGGCGGCGACCTCGTCGTCCACCAGGACGCCCGCGGCAGGCTCAAGGACTCCACCCGCGCGGCCGCCCACGACGCCGCCGTGAAGTCCACCGTCCCCAAGGTGCCCGCCCGGTCCGGCGCCGCGGACGCGCTCGCCGCCGCCCCCGGCGTCAAGGACGCCGTCAGCACCCCCGAACTGGTGGTCTGGGCCGCCGACGGCACGCCCCGGCTCGCCTGGCGGACCACCGTCGAGGGCACCGGCGAGCACGGCCAGCCGGCCGGCCGGATCGTCGTCACCGACGCCACCACCGGCGAACAGATCGAGTCCTACGACGCCGAGCACCAGGCCGCCGGCACCGGGAACTCCGAGTACACCGGCCAGGTCACCATCGACACCACACCGACCGGCAGCGGCTACACCCTCACCGACCCCGTCCGCGGCCACGTCACCAAGGACGCCGGCAACCTCTCCGCCAGTTCGGTCAAGGCGAGCTCCGGCACCCCGTTCACCAGCACCACCAACGTCTGGGGCGACGGCCGGAAGTTCTCCACCGACCGCGCCACCGCCGCCGTCGACGCCCACGCCAACACCGCCTGGACGTACGACTACTACAAGAACGTCCACGGCCGGAACGGCATCAAGAACGACGGCAAGGGCGCCACCGTCTTCGTCCACGTCGGCACCGACTGGGACAACGCCCAGTGGTCCGACAACTGCTTCTGCATGATGACCGGCGACGGCAACGGCAGCACCGACCCCGAGCAGGTCGACCTCGACACCATGGGCCACGAGATGACCCACGGCGTCACCAGCGCCACCGCCAACCTGCGCTACAGCGGCGAGTCCGGCGGCCTCAACGAGTCCACCAGCGACATCTTCGGCACGATGGTCGAGTGGTACGCCAACAACAAGATCGACACCGGCGACTACCTGTTCAGTGACCAGTCCACGCCCCCGTGGCTGCGCCGCTTCGACAAGCCCTCGCTGGACGGCCACTCGGCCGACTGCTGGAGCAGCTCGGTCGGCAAGCTCAACGTCCACTACTCCAGCGGAGTCGGCAACCACTGGTTCTACCTGGCCAGCGAGGGCAACGGCAGCAAGACCGTCAACGGCGTCAGCTACAACAGCCCCACCTGCGACGACTCCACGGTGACCGGCATCGGCAACCAGAAGGTCGCCAAGATCTGGTACCGCGCGCTGACCGTCTACATGACCTCCACCACGAACTACAAGGGCGCCCGCGCCGCCTCCCTCAACGCCGCCCGCGACCTGTACGGCGCCGGCAGCACCGAGTACAACGCGATCGCCGCGGCCTGGAGCGCGGTCAGCGTCAACTAGCCATGTCCGGCTAGCTGTTGAACCCGATGTGGACGTGGTCGTGGTGGGTGTCGTCGGTGAAGAACCGGTTGCCGCTGCCCGCGATCGCCACCGGCCCGCCCACGTTGTACGAACCGGCCGCCGCCGCGTCCCGCATGAAGGACTCGATCAGCTGCCGGGGCGTGGCCGGGTCCACCACCGCCCGGCCGTCGATCCGCCAGACGTCGAAGGCCCGGCCCAGCGGATGGTCGCTGGGCCGGGTCGTGCCGAAGACGTCCAACGGGTGGCCGCTGCGCACCACGCTCACCGACAGCGTGTACGGGCCGGCCAGCCGCAGCATCGCCGTCGGCACGGTGTCGTGGACCGTGCCGCTGCGCAGGTCGGCCACCGCCTCGGGCGGCAGCTCGATCCTCGGCTCGGCCAGCACCTTCGCCACCGCCGGGGCGGGCGAGGCGGCGGCCGGGCCCGGGTCGCCCGGGTGCAGCTCGGTGACGTTCCAGCGCGGCTCGGCCCGGCTCAGCCGGACGTCCACGGTGATGCCGCCCGCGGCCACCGAACCGTCCGACTGCCGGGTCCACTGCCGGCAGACCACCAGCACGCTCGCCGAGTCGGCGAGGATCCCGCCGTACTGGGCGTCGACCACCTCCAGGCTCGCCTCGGCCGCCGGCGGGGCCAGCCGCCCGGCCTGGTCCGCCAGCCCCGGCGCCAGCCCGAGCGCCGCCACCCGCGCCCGGGCCGGCTCCGCGCCCTGCCCGCCCGGCGGCCAGGCGCCGAGCGCGGCGACCAGCTCGACGGCGCGGCGCTTGACGTCGGGCTGGATCTCGCCGGGGCCGGGCTGCCAGAGCGGCGGGTTGGGCAGCGGGGCCGGGGCTGGGGTGGGCGCCGCGGTCGTCGTCGGGGTGGGCGGCGGGGTCGGGGGTGCGGTCGGAGGTGCGGTCGGGGTCGCCGTCGAACTCGTCGGGGCCGCCACCGGCTTGCCCCCGCTCGAACACCCCACCGCCCCCAGCAGCACCGCCGCCGCCCCCGCCCGCAACACCCCGCGTCGGCCCCTACCCCGGTAGCCGTCTCCGCTCGTCATACCGTCAGTATGCGAGCGGCAGCCGGGCCACGGGCGCCCGCGTCAGCCCAGACGGCGGATCGGTTCCCCCTTGAGGAAGGCCTCGATGTCCTCCACCGCCTCGCCGAAGTACCGCCGGTAGTTGTCCTGCGAGACGTACCCCAGGTGCGAGGTGGCCAGCAGCCGGGGCGCGCTGCGTAGCCGATGGTCGGCGGGCAGCGGCTCGACGTCGAAGACGTCCAGGCGGCGCCCGCGATCCGGCCCTCGGTGAGCGCGGCGAGCAGCGCGTCCTGGTCGACGATCGCCGCCCGGGAGGTGTTGACCAGGTAGGCCTCGGGCTTCATCAGGACGAGTTCGGCGCCGCCGATCAGCCCCCGGGTGTCCGCGGTGGAGGCGAGGTGGACCGAGACGCAGTCGCTCTCCCGCAGCAGTTCCTCCTTGGACCCGGCCCGGCGCACTCCCGCCTGGCCCGCCCGCTCGTCCGTCAGGCTCCGGCTCCAGGCGAGCACGTCCATGCCGAAGACGAGCTCCACCCCTGGCCACGAGCGTGCCGATCCGTCCGAGGCCGAGCACCCCGAGGGTCCGCCCGTGCAGGTCGGCCCCGACGGTGCTCTGCCACGGCCCGCCCTCGCGCAGCGCGGTGCTCTCCTGGACGATGCCCCGGGCCAGACCGAGCAGCAGCGCCCAGGTCAGTTCGACCGGCGGGGTGCCGGAGCTGGCCGTGCCGCAGACCGTGACGCCGTGCGCCGCGGCGGCCGCAGGAATGGCCGGCAAGCTCAGGAACGGTTCAGCAGTGCCTCCGCCGTGGCCGTCCGGGCGTACAGCACCCAGCGGCCCGCGCGGTGGGCGCTCACCAGGCCCGCGTCGCGCAGCGCCGTCAGGTACTGCGAGACGGCCGAGGGCGACAGCCCGGTGCGCCGGGCGAGTTCGGTGGTCGAGGCCGGGGCGGCGAGTTCGGCGAGCAGCAGGGCGCGGGAGCGGCCGAGCACCGCCGCGAGGGCCGCGGTTCCGGACGCCGGCGCCGCCTCCGTCGTCCAGAGGCCGCCGATCCCCCGGGCCGGGTAGGCGAGTTGGGGCGGGCCCGGCGGGGCGAACAGGGTGTACAGGCCGGGGCCGGTGAAGGCGGAGGGGATCAGCAGCAGGCCCGGGCCGGTTGCCCGACGGGACATCGGGCGGGAGCGGTGGCTGAGCCGCAGGGTGTCCTCCGCCCACCGCAGTTCGGCGTGCAGGTCGTTCAGCACCCGCGCGGCGCCGTGCTCGGCGGCCTGCCGGGCCCGGTGCAGCACGTCGGCGTCGAGCACCGCGCGGATCCTCGCCCAGTACGGCGCGAGGGCCAGCTCCCAGTACGCCTCGATCGCCTCGGTCAGCCGCGCCAGCCCGGCTCCGGGATCGGCGTGCAGGGCCCGCAGCCGGGGGCCGAGTGCGCCCCGTTCCGCCGCCAGCCGGTCGAGGTCGCGCCGGACCTGCCCGGCGGGAGTGGCCCGGATCGCGGCGAGTTCCTCGGCGAGGGTCGGCGCCGGCCCGGCCGGGGCCGGGTTGACGAAGTCGGGCACGTAGCCGGTGGGCGGCACGAGTTCGGCGAGCAGCCCGTAAGCCGGCCCGAGCGCCGACAGCCGGGGCCGCACCTGCTCCACCCAGGGCCCGTGGACGGCGTGCGGCAGCCCCGAGCGCAGCAGGCGCAGGCTCGGGCCGATCTCCCACATCGGGGCGACCGCGAACCGCATCCGCGCCAGGTCGCCCGCCGTGAACAGCAGCTCCGCCAACACCCCACCCCCGGACGTCCCCGATGGATTCGCACATTCCCGAATCAGTGGCGATCAGGCTAGTGCAGTAGCGATCATGACGGGCATGACTTCCGACACCACCGTGACCGCCGCCGCCTCCGGCACCTGGAACCTCGGCGACCGCGCCGTCCACCGGATCGGCTTCGGCACGATGCGCCTGCCCCAGACCGGCCCGGCGCTGACGCCCGACGCCGTACCGCGCGACCGCGAGCAGGCCCTGCGGGTGCTGCGCCGGGCCGTCGAACTGGGCGTCAACCACATCGACACCGCCGCCTTCTACTTCTCCCCGCTGCGCTCCGCCAACGAGCTGATCAACCGCGCCCTCGCCCCGTACGCCGACGACCTGGTGATCGCCACCAAGGTCGGCCCCGCCCGCGGTCCCGACGGGGAGTGGACCGAGCACGCCCGCACCCCCGCCGGGCTGCGCGCCCAGGTCGAGGAGAACCTGCGCCAACTCGGTCGCGACCACCTCGACCTGGTCAACCTGCGCATCCTCGGCAGCGACTCGATCGCCGAACGCTTCGGCGCGCTCGCCGAGCTGCGGCAGGCCGGCCTGATCCGCCGGCTCGGCCTGTCCAACATCCAGCCCCACCACCTCGCCGAGGCCCAGGCCATCGCCCCGGTCACCTGCGTGCAGAACCCGTACGGCATCGGCGCCTCCGCCACCCAGGACGAGGTGCTGCGGCTCTGCGGCGAGCAGGGCATCGCCTTCGTCCCCTTCTACGCCATCGCGGGCGCCGGACGGGAGGGCGGCGCCGGCGGGAGCGAACCCGCCCAGGTCCGGGAGGTGGCCGAGGCCCGCGGGGTCAGCACCGCCCAGGTCCGGCTCGCCTGGACGCTGCACCGCGGCCCGCACGTGCTCGCCATCCCGGGCACCGGCGACGTCGCGCACCTGGAGGACAACATCGCCGCCGGCGCCCTGCGGCTGACGGCGGCGGAACTCACCCTGCTGGACCGGGCCCACACCGGCTGACCCGGAACCGGGACCGGCCCCGCGGGCGTCGCTGAGGGACACCACCGTTCCCGAGCGAAGTCCCGGAGCCCGCCCGTGCCCGCCACCGCCACCGCCACCCGCTACCTCTACCTCGCCCGCCACGGAGAGGCCACCTCGGACGGCCCGGACGGCCCGGACGGCAGCGGCGGACTCACCGCCGCCGGACGCCGCCAGGCCGTCCTGCTCGGCCGCCGCCTGGCGAACCGCCCCATCACGACGGTGCACCACGGTCCGCTCCCCCGGGCCGCGCAGACCGCGCACCTCATCGGGGAGCAGCTGAACGGCCCGTCGCTGTCGGTGTGCGAGGAAGCCGGCGACTACGTCCCCTACGTACCTCCGGCCGCCGAACTCCCCACCGACAGCGCCGAGTTCCTGCTGCGCTTCCTCGCCAGCGCCTCGGCGGAGGAGCTCTCCCGGGGCCCGGAACTGGCCCGCCGCGCAGTCGAACGGTTCACCGGGCCGGTCCCGGGCGGTGAGGACCGGCACGAACTGGTCGTCACCCACGCCTTCCTGGTCGGCTGGCTGGTCCGCCACACCCTGGACGCCCCCGGGTGGCGCTGGCTCGGCCTGAACGCCGCCAACGCGGCCCTCACCGTCCTGCGCTTCACCCCCGGCCGCCCCTCCTCCGTCCTGCTCCTGAACGACCAGAGCCACCTCCCCGAGGAGCTCCGCTGGACGGGCTTCCCACCCGAACTGCGCTGCTGACCCGCCGCGTTACTCCCCGGCCCCGCGGTTCACCGTGGGCACGGCCATCAGTGCTCCGCCGCGTTGCGGAACTGCAGGGCGATCGCCGCGGCCTGGTGGACGTCCGTCATGTCGAAGACCGCGACGGCGCCCGAGGTCGAGGCGTCGTTCCAGCGGCAGATCATCGCCGGGGCCTTCCCACCCCGGTAGCCGCACTGCATGGCCCCGCCCAACGGACCGGCGTCGACGTCCTGGGGATCGTCGATCCGGGCGCCCGCGAAGAAGTTGCGCAGGCCCCAGGCGGCGGAGTGGGCGGCGTTCTCCTTGGCCAGCTTGGGATTCCACTCCGCGGTGGAGGCGCTGAGCATCAGGGTCGGCCGGGTGCCGCCCGGCGTGGCCGAGTAGAACCAGTAGTGCTCGGGGCTCGCGCTCGGCATCCGGGCCGCCAGCGCGGCCGCGGCCTCGCCGGTGATCAGGTGGTAGCCGGCGGCCGCCTCCGGAGCCTCGACGGTGCGCCCGGCCGGAGTGGACTCGGCCGCCGGAGCGGACTCGGCCACCGGTCCGTAGTCGGGGTCCGTGCCCACCTCGACGAGCACCGCGGCCACCACGGCACCGGCGGCGAGAACGGTGGCCAGAATGCTGACGTACCCACGCCTCCTCCGCAGTGCCGCGACCCGGGGCGCCTCCTCGAGGCCGTGCGCGACGGGATTGCGCCAGGTGCGGGTGGACGACCAGGCGAGAACGACCACGATCAGGGCTGGTATGCCCCACTCGGCCGAGTACTGTCCGATTTGGTAAGCATGCGAGTGCACGTCAACAGCGAGGATCACGGCGCGCATCGTAGCGGCGCGCACCGTCCCGGGAGCACCCGCTGCCCGAGTCCGAGGTGCGGCGAAATCCGGTTGCGTGCCGTCTCGCCGGGGTGTTAGCTTCCCGGTGGTCGTGATCCAGCAGCAGGAGGTGAGCCCCGTGAACGCAGCAGTGTCCGTAATGGGTGCTCCCCCGCAGTCCACGATCGCGCGGCTGAAGTAGTCGCCGCCGGGAGCGCCGCCAGGCAATTCGCGAAAGGCGACTCCCATGAACACCACACCTTCTTCGACTCCGCAGGTCGACGCGACGAAGCGGCTGCGTGCCGCGGGTGAGCGCGCCCTGGTCCTGCACGGCGGTGGATCGGCCGGCAACGCGTGGGAGATCGGCGTCATCGCCGGTCTGTTCGATGCCGGGCTGGATGTGACCGAGGCCGATCTGACCGTCGGAACGTCGGCCGGGGCGACGGCCGCGGCCCAGCTCACCGGCACGACCGCGACCGACCTGTACGCCGCCATCCTGTCCGCCGCGCCCCCGCAGCGGACCGGTCCGGTCGGCCCCGGCGGTGGTCGCGGTCGCCTCGTCCCGGTGGCGAACTACCTGGAGGTGACGAACCGGATCATCGCCGCCGCCGCGGACGCGGCCGACATGCGCCGCCGGATGGGTGCGGCGGCGCTCGAGCTGGACGCGGCGTCGGACGGCTCCGGGGCGGCGCGGTGGCGCGCCACGGTCGCGGCACGGCTTCCCGGTGCGCACTGGCCGCAGCGACCGGTGCTCATCACGGCGGTCGACGCCCGCACCGGTGAGCCGGTCGTGTTCGACCGCCACAGCGGAGTCGACCTGGTGGACGCCGTCGCCGCCAGCACGTCCAGCGGCTTCGGCGTGCCGCCGTACGGCATCGGCGACAGCCGGTACATCGACGGCGGCTACCGACGCAACGAGAACGCCGACCTGGCGGCCGGGCACGCGAGGGTGCTGGTGCTGTCGCCCTTCGGCGGTCGAACGCGGCATCCGTTGGAGTGGCGCATGCAGCTCGCGGCGCAGGTCGACGAGCTCCGCGCGGCCGGCAGCAGCGTCGAGACGGTCTTCCCCGACGACGCCGCACTCAAGGCGTTCGGGACCGACATGATGGACCTGTCGACGCGTCCGCCCGCCGCCCGAGCCGGTTACGACCAGGGCCGGGCTCTGGCCGGGCGGCTCGCCGAGTTCTGGCGCTGACGTCCACGGCCACCGGCGGCCCCGGCCCGTACCCGGGGCCGCCAGTCAGTGCCCGGGGCCGTCGACCCGTGCCCGGGGGGTCGTCGGTCAGTGCCCGCGCTCGAGGACCAGCTCGGTCCAGCTGACGTCCTCCCGGCCGTGCAGGTCGCAGCGGCTGCCGCGGTGGAGCAGCTGGAGACCGTGGGACTGCGCCAGGGTGATCGTGTGCTCGGGTGGGAGGTCGAACATCCGGCGGCCGGGTGGGACGGGGCCGTGGCGGAGGGTGAGGGCGAGGCGGCCGCCGGGGGCGAGCAGGCGGGCCAGGGTGGCCATGGCGGGCGGGCCTTCGGCGGGGGTGAGGTGCATCCAGACCGCGGTGAGCAGGATGAGGTCGAAGTGCTCGCCCTCGGCGCTGAGCCGGGGCAGTGCGGGCAGCTCGTCCGCGACCCAGCGGATGCCCGCGTCCGGGTGCAGGCGTTCGCCGACGGTGCGGAGTTCGGGTGTCGGCTCGGCCGCCACCACCCGGTGGCCGAGGGCGGCGAGGGCGGCGGCGTCGCGTCCGGTGCCGGCGCCGACGTCCAGGACTGCGGCGGGGGCGGCCGGGTAGAGGTGCAGGCGCGAGTGGTGGACCTCGGTGAAGGCCACGCTCTCGTACTGGACGGCGAGTTGCGCCGCCGCCTCGCCGTAGCCCGCCGTACTCGGGTTGCTCACCGGGGTATTCCTTCCGACTCCCGTACCACCACCGCGTCCCCGGCGGCGGCCGCGCCCGCGAAGAAGTCCCGCAGTTCGCGCAGGTCGTTGACGACGCGGGCGGCCCAGCTCTCCGACCAGGGTGGCGCGGAGTCGAGTTGGGCGACCCGGCGGGCGAGCACGGTGTCCTGCTGGCGGACGAGTTCGCCGAGCGCCGAGTCGCGCAGGAAGGTGGAGGCGGCGGCGACCTGTTCGGGGCGCAGCACCGGCATCCCGGCCCCGGCTTCGCGCGGGGCGCCGCCGTAGACGGGCAGCCGGGCGGCCGGGTCGGGGTGCAGCCCGTTCTCGGTGAGCGCGAGTTCCATCAGGGCGGCGGTCTGCCGCACGCCGAGGGCGAGTCCGTCGGCGGCGAGCCGGTCGTACCGGAGGTCGCGGCGCCGGGGCACCAGTTCGCCGAGCTCCTCGGGCGAACAGGCGTCCAGGGCCTGACCCGGCAGAAGGCGCCAGAAGTGATCCACGCTCACCCGGAAAGCGTAGCGAACGGCGGCTCGGTGACCAGCGCGTCAGGCCTCACCGGGGTGCCAGGCCGGCCATTCCCAGGGGCGGTCGGCCCAGTGCACCTTGACCGGGTCGTGCGGGTCGAGGCCGGGGAAGAGCTGGTGGATCCGGGGCTCGAACTCCTCGGGGGCGAGCGGTTCCCAGCCGTGGCCCTCGAAGTGGACCAGGCGGTAGCGGCTGTCGGTCCGGAACTCGGCCACCTCGACCAGGTGTGCGGTCGTGCTGTTGGTCTCCATGACCCCCAGCATGTGGCGCGGTGGCAATTCACGCCCGTTCAGACCCCTCTTCCGGGTCATGTCCCGGCGTCGGCGCGCTCGTTGAGCACGGAAAGGTACGGCGGGGGCGCGCTGGAAGGACGAACAGATGACTGAGCAGCCCACCGGAGGACAGTGGCAGTGGCCGCCGAACGCCTGGCAGCCGCCGCCGGTCCCGATCCCGCCCCAAGCGGGCCCGTCCGAGCCGTTTCCGCCGGTGGCCCCGGTGCCGCCGCGCCGTTCGCGGAAGGCCTGGGCGGTGGCGGCGGGCGGGACGCTCGCCGTGCTGGCGGGCGTGCTGGTGATGTGCGGACCGGGCTCGGGGGACGACATCCATGTGACGGCCGTGTCGGGCGCCTCGCCGTCCACCACCCCGACGGACCGGCTGCTGGACGGCACGCCCGCACCGTCCCCGGTGCCCTCCCCCGGCCGGGACGGCACCGGCCGGGACGGCACGGGTCCGGACGGCACCCCGCAGGACGCCCTGGCGAGCGGCGCTAGCGGCGCGAGCGGCGACGACCCGGCCACCCCGTCGGGGGGGGGGCCCGGGCGCCGGGCGCGCGCGGCCCCCCCCCCCCCCCCCCCCCCCCCCCCCCCCCACCCCCCCCCCCCCCCCCCCCCCCCCCCCC